>JAHHQU010000029.1 GCA_020026225.1 Phocaeicola sp.
ACTGTGCTTGAACAATATCTCGCAAAAATGGGCTTTTTAAGGGACGACTATTTAGGAGCCTTTATATACAAGTAGATTCCAATGAATATATATAATATATTAGGAATCCATACTGCGAGATTAGGGTGCATGTTACCATTGATGGCAAAAGTAGACGATATGGTTTGGAATAGAATGTAAGAGAAGCTAAGTCCCAAGCCTATACCTAAATGAAGACCCATACCTCCTTTTGTCTTCTTGGATGACAATGAAACACCTATAACCGTCAGAATGAAAGCAGCAAAGGTGGTTGCTATTCGTTTGTAGTATTCCACTTCAAACTCTTTGATGTTGGCAAAGCCGCGCTGCTTTTGTTTGGCGATATAATCGCGCAGCTCGGAGCTGGTTAGCGTTTCATGCTGTTTTCTGGTAATCAGGAAGTCTTGAGGTTCCATATTGATAATGGTATCCATTTCAGTTCCTTTTCGGATATACTCACGCATTCCCTTCATTTCGCGAATCATATAGTCCTTGATAGTCCATTTATGGACATTGGCCGTATCGTAGGTAATGCGGCGTGCAGTCATGTGAGCCACCAATTTATGATCCACAAACTTGTCCAAAGAAAATCGATATCCCGTTTTGTTATAGTCCTCATAGCGCTCCATATAAGCTACTACACCAGTATCTACAACTAATTGGACATTTCTGGCATAACTGACTTTCTTCTTGTTTTTGTATACTTGCTCAAATTTCAAGCGTGTAACACTTCCTTTCGGAATGACCTCCGCACTGAGGATATATGTTGCAATGGCGATGACTCCAGCCGAAATCATATAAGGCACCATCATACGCTTAAAACTCATTCCTGTAGAAAACATGGCAATGATTTCCGAATTTTCTGCCAGCTTTGAGGTAAAGAAGATGACTGCAATAAAGACAAACAGCGGACTGAACAGATTCGTATAATATGGAATGAAGTTCAGGTAATAATCGAACATGATTGCTTTAATCGGTGCTCGGTTATTGATGAAGTCGTCAATATTTTCATTAATGTCAAAAACTACTGCAATGGAGATAATCAGTGCAATGGCAAAGAAATAAGTTCCCAAGAACTTTCCGATAATGTATCGGTCTATTCTTTTCAACCATTTCTTCTTGAACAAGTTTTCTTTCATTTGAAAGTGATTCGTAAATGGAACCGCCGATTAAAGCGGTTCCTAGTTAATATTCTGATTGCTTTCGGTTTTATCTTGCCGCAAATAGTGTTCTGCACGATAGCTTACAGTCTGGTGGAAACACGTTTCACCATGGCTGGCTTCCATGTGGAGAAGTCGCCTGCAATGATGTGTTTGCGTGCTTCTTTCACCAACCACAAGTAGAAGGCCAAGTTATGAATAGATGCAATCTGCATAGCTAATAATTCTTGGGCATGGAACAGGTGGCGTAAATAAGCACGGCTATACATGGTATCTACGTAGGATGCACCGTCTGCTTCAATCGGCGAATAGTCATTCTCCCATTTCTTGTTGCGCATGTTCATGATACCGTCTTTTGTGAAGAGCATACCGTTACGTCCATTGCGGGTAGGCATGACACAGTCGAACATATCCACACCGCGTTCAATGCCTTCCAGAATGTTCACAGGAGTACCTACTCCCATCAGATAACGAGGCTTGTCAGTCGGTAGGATTTCGTTCACTACTTCAATCATTTCATACATCTTTTCTGTAGGTTCGCCCACAGCCAAACCGCCGATGGCATTTCCTTCAGCTCCTTTTGATGCGATGTATTCTGCAGAACGACGTCGTAAGTCGGGGTATACACATCCCTGTACGATAGGGAAGAGTGCCTGATGATAACCGTATTTCGGTTCTGTTTCATTGAATCGCGTGAAGCATCGATCCAGCCATCGGTGAGTGAGTTCCATTGATTTTTTCGCATATTCATAGTCGGATGTACCAGGAGCACATTCGTCGAATGCCATCATGATATCCGCACCGATGGTACGTTCTATATCCATGACACGTTCTGGAGTGAACAAGTGCTTGGAACCGTCAATGTGTGAACGGAATTCTACTCCTTCTTCACGCATCTTGCGAATCCCCGACAAAGAAAATACTTGGAAGCCACCGCTGTCTGTCAGCATTGGGCGGTCGAAACCGTTGAACTTATGAAGTCCGCCGGCTCCTTCAATGATATCCAATCCTGGACGCAGATACAAATGGTAGGTATTACCTAAAATGATTTGTGCCTGAATATCTTCCTTCAGTTCGCGCAAGTGTACACCCTTTACTGAGCCGACTGTCCCAACCGGCATGAAGATAGGGGTTTCAATCTGACCATGATCGGTGGTTATCAACCCCGCACGAGCATTGGAACGGTCATCTGTATGAAGTAGTTCGAACTTTAACATGATTCTTTCGTGTTATTGTTTTCTTTCGGTATGGTAAAATCAATAGGGTGAGCTACCTTTTCTTCGGTAAGAGCCAGTTTCAAGACTTCTTGAATGTCTTTTACGTAATGGAAAGATACTCCTTTTAAATAGAGTGCTGGAATTTCGTCGATATCCTTCTTGTTTTCTTCGCAAAGGATAATCTCTTTGATACCGGCACGTTTAGCTGCAAGAATCTTTTCACGGATACCTCCTACAGGCAAAACCTTTCCTCGTAGTGTAATCTCACCGGTCATAGCTAAGTTGGCTTTCACCTTACGTTGGGTAAGGGCTGAGGCCAAAGAAGTAACCATGGTTATTCCGGCAGAAGGACCGTCTTTAGGAATGGCACCTTCTGGAACGTGAATATGAATATTCCAGTTCTCAAAGATATCTTCGGGCAGGTCTAACAGGTGGCTATGAGCTTTCAAGTACTCGAGAGCCAGCATAGCTGATTCTTTCATGACATCCCCCAAGTTACCTGTCAGGGTAAGGCGTGAACCTTTTCCCTTGCTTAGACTGGTTTCTACGAATAAGATTTCTCCGCCTACGGCAGTCCATGCCAAGCCTGTTACGACTCCGGCATATTCATTGCCTTGGTATTTGTCGCGGGAATATTCTGGAACACCCAAATAAGTCGGGATGTCTGTCGGCTTCAATTCATGCAATCCCTCAAATTTGTCGCTGGCAATTTCCAATGCTATTTTACGCATTACCTTGCTGATCTTCTTTTCCAGCTCACGTACACCGCTTTCACGGGTATAGTTTTCGATAATGTATTCAATAGCCGGTTTAGAGAATTTCAGATGCTCTTTAGTCAGTCCATTGGCTTCCATTTCTTTAGGAATCAAATGGCGGCGAGCTATCTCTATTTTCTCTTCAGTAATGTATCCGCTCACTTCAATCAGTTCCATACGGTCCAATAACGGAGTAGGGATTGTTCCAAGATTGTTTGCAGTAGCGATAAACATAACCTTCGACAAATCGTAATCGATGTCAATGTAGTTATCGTGGAACGTATTGTTTTGTTCTGGATCCAAAACTTCAAGCATTGCTGAACTAGGATCTCCACGCTGGTCACTTCCGAGTTTGTCAATTTCATCCAGAATAATGACCGGATTCGAAGATTTGGCTTTGATCAAGCTCTTGATGATACGTCCTGGCATAGCACCGATATAGGTCTTGCGGTGACCGCGGATTTCAGCTTCATCGTGAACACCACCCAATGACATACGGATATACTTGCGTTTTAATGCCGATGCGATAGAGCGGCCTAACGATGTCTTACCCACTCCCGGAGGGCCATAAAGACAGATGATTGGAGCTTTGAAGTCTCCTTTCAGCTTCAGAACGGCCAAATGTTCCAAGATTCTCTCTTTCACCTTTTCCAAACCATAATGGTCTTTGTTCAATACCTTTTCTGCATTTGGAATGTTGATAGAGTCTTCAGTATATTCTTCCCAAGGAAGAGCTAACAGGGTTTGCAGGTAACTTAACTGTACGTTATAATCGGGAGATTGTGGATTGATTCGTTCCAGTTTTGAAACTTCACGTTCGAACAACTCGGCAACCTCTTGCTTCCATTTTTTGTCTTGCGCTTTTCTTCGAAGTTCTTCCACTTCTTCATCCAAGCCATTACCCAGCTCATCCTGAATATTTTTTATTTGTTGCTGGAGGAAGTATTCTTTCTGCTGGCGGTCTAACTCTTCGCGCGTACGCAATTGAATGTTATTTTTCAAAATCGCTAATTGCAATTCCTTATTGAGGACTTGAATCAAGCGATAGATACGATCCTTCAAGATGTTGATATCTAGCAAATCGAATTTTGTTTCCAAATCCAAAGGGAAATTGGTGCAGATGAAGTTTATCAGAGCTTCTTCTTTATCTAAGTTCTTGATTGCAAAAGCAATGTCTGGACTTAATCTGTCAGAAGCGTCGATGAGCTTGTAGCTTAAATCTCGGCAAGTATCAATTAACGCCTTTGATTCATCTGATTCCTCGATTTCTTTTTCTTCCTCTATGACAGAAACAGTACCCTTCAGGTATGGACGGGAAGATGTCACTGATTCCAAGTGTACCTTTGGTCCATTGGCTTGAAGGATTACGGTAGTATTTCCTCCTGGCATTTCGAAAATTCGGAGTACTTTTCCTATTACGCCGGTAGGGTACAGATCTTTGAATCCAGGGTTCTCCACTTCGCTTACCTTTTGAGTAGCGATAACGATGGAAGCTTTGTCTTTCAATGCTGCATTGACCAGCTTAAGTGTTGTTTTTCGACCCACTGTAACAGGCATGACGACTGTAGGAAATATAGCTAGGTTGCGGAGTGTCATGATAGGCAGCTCCTTGTCGATTTCATCAGGTGACACTTCAATCGGACTAGCGTCTATTTCAGCCAACATGGAAATATCTTCGTTTTCAGTGCTCATGAAATAATTATTGTTTTTAGTTTTTATCATATTGTCTTTTTATAAATAACGGGGTGTATCCGAAAAGCGGTTACAAAGTTAATCAATCCGCTTTTAATTAGGAAGAACATTTTTATCAAATCCGTGGAAGGAAAGGAAAAATTATAGCGTGAATCCGCCTTTTTTATCTATTTTTTTCTATTTTTGACGAAATTTGCAAAAAAAGACGAAGATGTCAAATAGTTATTTTAAATTCAAACAATTTACCGTCAAACAAGAGAAGTGTGCCATGAAAGTCGGTACGGATGGGGTACTATTGGGTGCATGGGCTGCAGTTCCCTCACAAGGAAAGGTGTTGGATATTGGAACGGGTACAGGATTGGTGGCCTTGATGCTGGCTCAACGTTCGGAAGCAAATGTGGTAGGCATTGATATCGACATGGAGGCTTGTGAACAGGCTGCGGATAATGCGAAGCATTCCCCATGGGCGTCTAGAATAGCAATTCTGCACCAAGATGTGAAGACTCTAGATGAGAGTTATGAAGGTCAGTTTGATTGTATTGTTTCAAATCCTCCGTATTTCAAGGAGAATACCAAATGCCCTGGGAAACAACGGAATACGGCAAGACATACAGATGATTTGAATTTCGCTGAGTTGCTGCGAGCGGTCGCTTTATTGTTAAATGAAGAGGGGAACTTCTCTGTGGTTCTTCCTGCTGATGCGGCAATTGATTTTGTGTCTGAAGCCATAGACAAGCGGCTTTATCTTTGCCGGCAGACTTGGATTCACACTAAGCCCGGAGCCGCTCCGAAACGTGTGTTGATGGCTTTTTCAAAGAAACAATCTGCTTCTACGGAAGTCGTTCATCTGACTATCCATGAAGCAGATCATTCATTCAGCGAAGCTTATGCAAGCTTAACTAAAGATTTTTATTTGGATCGTTAGAACGTTTCTTGTTGGTAATGCGTTCTAACATTTGTTTGTTCAGTTTGACCAATTGCTTCTGCTTTTCTGTAATGACGGAAGTGATGGGTCGCTTCTGAATGAATTCATTGATATAGTGTGCTATATTTAGAGGCGTATTATTCTCTGCCGGCTTTTCGGGTGCGAGAACATTAAGTCCTTTGGGAATAATTTCTACTTCAAGGTCTTTTCCGCCGAAAGTTGGGTCGCCGTCGAAATGGAACACACCTTCTTTATTACGGTGAATGATAATCTTTGTGTCACGCATGGTCTTGATGCGGCTGTTCTGGTCGATGGTTCTATTGAACAATTGGAAAGACAACTGAGGAATATCCAATAAGGTAAACGGTTCCAGAATTGTGATGTCCATTTTCCCGTCGGTCAGCGATGCTTGTGGAGCAATGTACGCATTGTTACCATATTGAGAAGCGTTTGCACAGGCAATCAGAAAAGCTTTGTATTTGATACTTCCATTGGAATTTTCAATCTCGTAGGTTTCTGGCTTGTAGCGCAATCCTTCTTGCAGCGTGTTCTCTAGATAGGAAAGAAGTCCTCTTTTCCCTGAGTCTGCAAATTTTAAACTGACAAAAGCATCGAAGCCTACACCGCAGGTACAAAAGAAGGGGTGGCCTGCTATGATACCATAGTCAATACGTTTTATATGGGCCTCATTAATAACCTGTATTGCCTTGTGGGTATCCATTGGAATGTGGAGATGGCGGGCAAGCCCATTTCCTGAGCCGCAAGGAATGATTCCCATCGTCGTTTGCGTGTTGATTAATGCACGTCCTATTTCGTTGATTGTTCCATCGCCGCCGATAGCTACTACGAAATCAATGTTTTTTCTGCTTGCTTCTGTCGCTATCTCAAAGGCGTGGCCTGCATATTGCGTTTTGCATATAGTCGGTTCAAAAATATCTCTATTTATTTCTCTATTTATTAAGCTCAGAATCGCTTGCTTGTCTTGAGTGCCCGAAATGGGGTTTACAATAAACAGTATTTGCTTTTTTAGGCTCATTTTTTTATTGAGTTGATAAAACGGAACAAAAATAGCATTTTTTTGTTCTGTATAGTACATAACTTTAAATAAAGTGCCAATGTATTCGTTTTTTAAGGTTTAAAATACGTAGTCATTATTTTTTTTATTACCTTTGCACGATTTTTAAAAGCAATAAATTGCGATTCAAAATATTAGTCACACTTTAATACAGAGATACATAAAACTATCTCAGAAGTATAGAATATGGGATTATTACAAGACAAATTAAGTAAATTCAGATTGCCTCAGATGTATATGGAAAGAGGCGTTTATCCTTATTTCCGCGAAATTGACAGCGCGCAGGACACGGAGGTGTTGATGGATGGAAAAAAGGTTTTGATGTTCGGTTCAAACTCTTATTTAGGTTTGACATACGATCAGAGAATCATTGATGCAGCAATTGCCGCAACTCGTAAGTATGGTACTGGATGTGCCGGCTCTCGATTCTTGAACGGTACACTCGACCTTCATGTTCAGTTAGAGCATGAATTGGCTGAATTCGTAGGAAAAGAGGATGCGTTGGTGTATTCAACAGGTTTCCAGGTGAACGAGGGCGTCGTTTCTTGCCTTACCGATCGAAATGATTATATTATCTGTGATGACCGCGACCACGCGTCAATCGTTGATGGCCGTCGCTTGTCTTTCTCTACACAGGTAAAGTATAAACATAATGATATGGCTGCTCTTGAAAAGGAGTTGGCTAAATGTAGACCAGAGTCTGTAAAATTGGTAGTTGTTGATGGTGTCTTCTCTATGGAAGGTGACGTAGCAAATCTGCCGGAAATAGTACGCCTGTGCGAAAAGTACAACGGTAGCATCATGGTGGATGAGGCTCATGGCTTGGGCGTATTCGGACGTAACGGTAGAGGTGTTTGTAATCATTTTGGCTTGACAGACAAAGTGGACGTAATCATGGGTACATTCTCTAAGTCTTTTGCTTCAATCGGTGGATTCGTAGCAGCAGATAAAGATACCATTAACTGGTTGCGTCACAATTCTCGTTCTTATATTTTCTCTGCAAGTAATACTCCAGCTGCAACAGCTGCTGCTATGGCTGCATTGAATATCATGAAGACAGAACCAGAACGTATCGAAAAATTGTGGGAAATCACTAATTATTCATTGAAGTGCTTCCGTGAAGCTGGATTCGAAATTGGTGATACAGAAAGTCCGATCATTCCTTTGTATGTTCGTGACCCAGACAAGACTTTCGAGGTAACTAAGTTGGCTTTTGATGAGGGCGTATTTATCAATCCGGTTATTCCTCCAGCTTGTGCTCCTCAGGATACTTTGGTTCGTTTTGCTTTGATGGCTACTCATACCAAAGAACAAGTTGATTTTGCTATTGATAAATTGGTTCATTGCTTCAAACAGTTGGATCTTTTGAAATAATTTTTTCAATATAAAATAAAAAAATCATATCTTTACTTTTAGAAACTTTGTGTTTCAGAAGTAGGATATGATTTTTTTTATGACCTTACTCAAAATCTTATAAATGGATTTATGATACTGAATGAAAGAGACAATCGACACGATCAAGCGCTGCTTGTTGCCCAACAAATGATGACTGCGGCTCGTACCGCTCCCAAAGCGAAAGGGGTAGACTTGATAGAAGTGGCTATGGTTACAGAAAGTAATATTCGTATTCTGTCGGATACAATGAAGCAGATGTACGAAGAGAATGGACTCAAGTTCTTTTTGCGTGACGCTGAAAATATTCTGGAGGCTGAGTGTATTGTCTTGATTGGAACAAGAGAACATGCTCATGGTATGAATTGTGGATATTGTGGCTATGAAATGTGTACTCTTCGTGATGAAGGTGTACCTTGTGCCCTGAATTCGGTCGATGTAGGTATTGCAATAGGTTCTGCTTGTTCGGTCGCTGCAGATTTTCGCGTGGATACGCGCGTGATGTTTTCTGTCGGATTGGCTGCTAAAGAGTTGGATTGGCTGGATGGATGCAGTCAAGTCTTTGCTATACCAGTCAGTGCTTCTTCTAAAAATCCGTTTTTTGATAGAAAATCACTCTAATGAGAGTAGAGTTTTATAAAACCCCGAAAGCGACTGCTCTCGGGGTGAAAATAGTTTCTTTCCGTTCTTTTATACTTGCTCGAAGATGAACTTTTCAACAACGTATGCTACGCCGTCTTCTTCATTTGAGAGCGTGATATAGTCGGCATTCTCTTTGACTATAGGTTGGGCGTTGTCCATCGCTACTCCTAATCCTGCGTATTGAATCATGGATAAATCGTTGAAACCGTCGCCCACAGCTATCATCTCTTCTTTGTTCATACCCAATTCTTTCAACAAGACAGCCAGTGAACGTGCTTTGTCGATACCTTTTGGCACTAATTCCAGAAAAAATGGCTCAGAGCGAAAGACTCCCATCTGGTCTTTTAGATGTTCGTGCATTTCGCGTTCTAAAACGGCAAGACGGGTGGATTCTCCTACGATGAGACATTTGGCAATAGGGTGGGTGATTGATTCTAAGAAATTATCCACCTTCTTGATTTTCATGACGTTCAGCTTCACTTCTTTTTGTACGTATTCATCGTCCGGTCTTTCGGTCAAAACGTATTCTCCGTCGTAGCTCAATATGGCGAAATCATGGTCTTTAGCACATTGGTATAAATAGGGAAGAACCTCATGGTTTAAAAGGTTCTTATACATCAGTTCGCCGGTTTTCCAGTCAATGATTTCCCCTCCATTGTAGGATAAAATGTAACCTTCGTATTTGTCTAATTCTAATTCTTTTGCTAAAGGAGCGACTCCGTATGTTGGTCGTCCAGAAGCAAGAACGACTTTAACGCCGTTTTTTTGAGCCTTGATTAAAGTCTCACGTGTATGAGGTGTTATTTCTTTCTTTGAATTGGTTAATGTGCCATCCAAATCAAGAACCAGTAGTTTGTATTTCATGATATTTCTGATATAGTTTGAATTTTCGCAAAGATACAATAAAGAAACGATAAGCAAGGTAGGCTTGTTCTATATTGTTGAACATGTTAAAAGGCGATACCCATTTTTTTCATTAAGAAACAAGCGTTCATGTTTTGTGCTATTCCTTCTCTTATCTTGTATGAAAAAGACAGCTCATTGTCGATGATGTCGGCTTCAAAACAAAAGTTTCTTATTTCGGTGGGGAATTGCTTGATCAGTTCTCCTAACAGCAGATCGTGTGTTGCTATAATGCCACAAGCGTTTAAGCCGAGAAGTTGTCGGATCAAGTGGTATGAACCCTTTTGTTTGTCTACTGAATTTGTGCCCTTTAAGATTTCGTCTAAGATGATGAAAAGATTTTCTCCTTGATGAAGCAAATCAATGATGCGCTTCAGTCTTTTCAGTTCTGCGAAGAAATATGATTCGTTTTCAGTAAGCGAGTCGGAAGTCCGCAAGCTGGTGACGAGTTGTGATGGGTAAAGTTTTAATTCCTTGCAACAAACGGGAGCTCCTATGCAAGCTAGAAGATAGTTTGTGCCGATAGTGCGTAAATAAGTGCTTTTACCTGCCATGTTAGCACCGGTTATAATGAGGAAGAAAGGACTTGAGGCAATTTCTGCATCATTCGTGACGCATTGGTCTGCAGGCATTAAGGGGTGCCCCATCTCTTTGGCATGAAAGCAGAACGGTTGATCGGAAATGTCTGGATAAACGTATTGTGGGTGATTGAAAGCAAAGGTGCTTAAGGAGCAAAGTGCGTCAAGCTGACCTACGATGTCCAGCCAATGGGGAAGCTGTTTACCATAGGTAAGCTTCCATCGTTCGATGCGCACCAACTGATGCAATTGGAAGAAGATGGAACCTTCCAACAATACGTACAACAGTTGGTTGTTTCGGATGTCGAGACGGTCGAGCTCTTTAGAAAGTTCCTTTAAAGCTTTCGTAGGAGAATCGCCGTTGATGCGTAAACTGGCAATCAGCGATTTCATTTCTATGGACTCGTATGGCTGTTCTTCGATTAGAGAAATGAGTTTGGCATAAGAACTTAAGGTTTTCATCTTTAAAGCGTATTCTTCTTGAAGAACGGTTGCTTTTTGTACCACGCTGAAACTTAAAATGATGAAGAAGAAAAAAGAGAAGCCGAACCAAGATAAAGAAAACAGTCCCGATAAACCACCTGCTATAAGAAGAATATTGATGGCCGGTACGCCCCAGATGAGCCATCTTACCCACCATACATTGGATAAGTTGGCTTCTTTTTTCGACCAGTCTTTAATAGTCTCTTCGTCTTCTTTTTGACTGGGATGCATTTGGCCTGTTACCATGAATTTCTCACGAAAGTCAGTTCGATTAGTCAATTCTCTTATACAAGCTTGCCTTTCTTGAATAGCTTCTTTGCTGCGCAAATGTTCTTTCATCCACGTTGCCTGCGTTTCTTTCCCGATTTGAGTGCAGGTACGGTTGATTGCTTGGAATAAAGAGTTCTTTCCGAAAAGGTCCAGATCATAAGAATAAAGGTGGTCTGGCTGAATGAACTCTTTCCCCTCCTCAAATTCAGAGTAGTCGTTTTTTAGTGCCTTGAGTTCTCTTCTTATGAGCATGCCTTGAGTCTCTAACCATTGTTTCTGTTTGAAAAAGCGATTGTGAATCTTGACTAACAATAGAAAGGGAATAAAAGAGCAGGAAGCTCCGCCCAGGATGACGATTGTGTTTTGTTCCCATAGTAGAAATACCGTGACGAGGCAAATGCTGAAGAGGAACAATCTTACTATACTGATATTTCGTATATGTGCATTGGTCTTGCTTAACTCCGAATCGGTGGCTTCCAATCGTTGGGTGTACCATGTCTCAGGTTGGGTTTGTGAAGTCATAAGCTTTTTCTTTTAAATGTTTTTATTATTGCGAAGGTACAAAAGTGTTTTGAAAAAATGGAGTAGAAAGGCCTGCTTTTAAAGAGCAAACGAGGTGATAAATTAAAGAGGAGAGAGGAGAATGGGTTGAATCACTTGTTCTTTTGAATAATTTATTTATATTTGCTATACATGAAATAGCATGAAAATTTAGACAAAGTATAGAAAAGGAGGTATGCAGATGGACGCTTATGTCGATTTTATATTAAGACTTTTTGTTGCGGGTGCAATGGGGGTGCTGATAGGGTTGGAAAGAGAATACCGTGCAAAAGAAGCGGGATATCGTACCCATTTTTTGGTGGCCTTGGGAAGTGCTCTTATTATGATTGTTTCGCAATATGGCTTTTCAGAAGTGCTGGAGCCTGATTTGGTACGTGTTGATCCGTCGCGCTTGGCTGCTCAGGTGGTGAGTGGCATTGGCTTCATAGGTGCAGGTACCATTATTCTTCAGAAGCAAGTGGTACGAGGGCTGACAACGGCTGCTGGCATTTGGGCGACTTCAGGTATTGGTTTGGCAATCGGTGCGGGAATGTATACAGTAGGAATTGCTGCTACGGTTTTGGTCTTGCTTGGTTTGGAAGTGCTCAGCTTTTTCTTTAAAAGCCTTGGCATTCATACGCTGATTCTGGAATTCTCCACAGACAGCCGGGATTCTTTAAAGAGAGTGGCGAATAAATTGAGGACGGAAAATTATCTGGTTGTCTCTTATGAGATGAGTGAAGAAAGTGAAAATGGAAGATTGGCCTACCATGTAAATATGACGGTTCGTTCGAAGCGGATGAATGAAGAAGGTCTGGTATTGATGCTTCTGCAGGAATTCCCCGACGTAACGGTGAAAAAAGTCGTATAAATTGTTTGTGAATTTAGGCTGAGGGCTTTCGGAGGATTAACAACTTTTAGCTCTAATGTAGGTATATTGCTTTTCTGCAGATAGATTTTGTTGCTCGATGTATGTTGATTCATTTTTTTCTTATAACTTTGCGATACTAAAAAACTACAATCATGTTTAGAAAGAAAATAAATTGGAAGGTTCCTAAAGGAGCTGAACTTACGGAGCTTGACAAAAAAGTGCTTTATTATCAAAATAAGGGCCATTTAGTGCCTTCAAGAAAATTAATCAAAACCCCTGAACAGATTGAAGGAATCCGTAAAAGTTCTCTGATTAATACAGGCGTGCTCGACTTGGTTGCACAAGAAATTCATGCAGGTATGAGTACGGCAGAAATCGATAAACTCGTTTACGATTACACGGTAGGTCATGGAGCTATTCCGGCACCATTGAATTACGAAGGTTTCCCAAAAAGCGTATGTACTTCTATTAATGAAGTAGTATGTCATGGTATTCCTTCAGAAGAAGAGATTTTGGAAGAAGGCGATATTATCAACGTGGACGTGTCAACTATCCTCGACGGATATTTCTCAGACGCATCACGTATGTTTATTATCGGTAAAACAACTCCAGAGAAAGAGAAGCTGGTACGCGTAGCAAAAGAATGCCTGGAAGTAGGTATGGAAGCTGCCAAACCTTTCGGTTTCTTGGGAGATATAGGACACGCTATTCAGAAGCATGCTCATAAGAACGGTTTCTCTGTCGTTCGCGATTTGTGTGGCCATGGAGTCGGTTTGGAATTCCATGAAGAACCAGACGTGGAACATGTGGGCAAGAAAGGCACAGGAATGTTGCTCGTTCCGGGTATGGTGTTTACCATTGAACCTATGATTAATATGGGAACCTGGGAAGTCTTCATCGATGAAGAAGATGGTTGGACCGTGGTGACAGAAGATGAACTACCTTCTGCACAATGGGAACATACATTCTTGATGACTGACCATGGATTGGAAATCCTTACATACTAAAATAACTTACGTAGACTTACAAATTATGGATACAATTATATTAGGTATCGAATCATCTTGTGATGATACATCGGCTGCAGTCATTAAGAATGGCATTTTGCTTTCTAGTGTGATTGCCAGCCAGGCGGTTCATGAAGCTTATGGAGGAGTTGTGCCTGAATTGGCTTCACGTGCACATCAACAGAACATTGTTCCCGTGGTACATGAAGCTTTAAAGCGTGCGGGTGTGCAGAAAGAGCAGCTTAGTGCTGTTGCGTTTACTCGTGGTCCCGGTTTGATGGGATCTTTGCTTGTAGGGGTCTCTTTCGCGAAAGGCTTGGCTCGCTCTTTAGATATTCCAATGATTGAGGTGAACCATTTGCAAGGTCATGTACTGGCTCATTTCATTAAAGAATCAGAGGATGACCACAATCAGCCTAATTATCCGTTCTTGTGTCTGTTGGTCTCTGGAGGAAATTCCCAGATTATTCGTGTAGACGCTTACAATAAAATGGAAGTGTTGGGACAGACTATCGATGATGCGGCAGGTGAAGCGATTGACAAATGCTCTAAAGTTATGGGATTAGGTTATCCGGGAGGTCCTATTATCGACCGTTTGGCCCGTCAGGGTAATCCTTTGGCGTATACCTTCAGCAAACCGCATATTCCTGGATTGGATTATAGCTTTAGCGGCTTGAAAACATCTTTCCTTTATTCTTTGCGCGATTGGTTGAAGGATGATCCAGACTTTATCGAACACCATAAGGAGGATTTGGCAGCATCTTTGGAAAAAACCATTGTCGATATCTTGATGGATAAGCTGCGTAAGGCTGTGAAAGCCACAGGAATAAAAGAAGTGGCCGTAGCGGGTGGCGTTTCTGCTAATAACGGGTTGAGAAATGCATTCCACGAACACGCCGATAAATATGGATGGAAAATTCATATCCCAAAATTTGGATATACGACTGATAATGCAGCGATGATTGCCATTACTGGTCTCTATAAATATAAGGACAAGGATTTTTGCTCAATTGATAAACCTGCGTATTCAAGGGTTACTATCAAGTAAAAATATTAAAAATATAACGTGTTATGACTGTTCAAACAAAAAAACTCAGTAAAGAGATAAGCGGCTTTTTCTGGAGAGAAGGCTACACTCTTGCTACAGCAGAAAGTTGTACAGCAGGAAATGTGGCAGCTACGATTACTGCTATACCAGGAAGTTCCCATTTCTATAAGGGCGGAGTGGTAGCTTATGCGGATGAGACCAAGAAACGTTTGCTGAACGTGAGTTCAGAAGTTTTGGAACAATTCGGCGCTGTAAGTGAAGAAACTGTAAAGGAAATGGTGAAGGGTGCGATGGAAGCAATCGGAACAGATTTTGCGGTCGCTACATCTGGTATCGCAGGGCCTACCGGAGGTGTTCCAGGCAAACCTGTAGGAACCATTTGGATTGCTGTAGCTAATCGCGAAGAAGTGCTTACAGTGAAGTTGGAGGAAGATAATGGAAGAGAGCAGAATGTGAATAATGCAACGGTAAAAGCTCTTCAATTATTGCTTGAATTGTGTGAAAAACAAGAAAATAAGCAGTAAAAATGCAATTTAAGAGGGAAATACTTGTTTATTTGAAATATAATCCCTTACTTTGCACTCCGTTTTAAGGAACTATAGAATGAAACTATAAAAACTAGATAGAAATGTCGAAAATTTGTCAAATTACCGGAAAGAAAGCCATGATTGGCAACAATGTTTCACACTCAAAGAGAAGAACAAAAAGAACATTTGATGTGAACTTGTTTAGTAAAAAATTCTACTATGTAGAACAGGATTGCTGGATTAGCTTGAGTATCTGTGCTAACGGCTTAAGAGTTATTAACAAGAAAGGCTTGGATGCTGCGCTGAATGAAGCTGTGGCTAAAGGCTATTGTGATTGGAAAACTATCAAAATTATTGGTTAATTAAAAGGAGAGAAAACTATGGCTAAGAAAGCTAAAGGAAACAGAGTACAGGTAATCCTCGAATGCACCGAAATGAAAGATAGTGGTATGCCGGGAACTTCTCGTTACATCACTACTAAGAACAGAAAAAATACTACTGAAAGATTGGAATTGAAGAAATACAATCCAATTTTGAAAAGAGTAACAGTACATAAAGAAATTAAATAATAGAAAACCATGGCAAAGAAAGCAGTAGCAACCCTTCAGACAGGTAAAGAAGGACGTTCTTATACTAAGGTTATCAAAATGGTTAAGTCTCCTAAAACTGGTGCTTACGTTTTTGACGAACAGATGGTTCCTAATGGAAAAGTAGAAGAGTTCTTCAAGAAATAATTGAATATAATATTTATATTATTGAATAAAAGGTTCCTTTCATCTATAATGAGAGGAACTTTTTTTGTGTGTAAACAAGATTAGTTATATCTTTGTGTCATAAACAGATAAATATACAAGCCTTATGGGATTTTTTAGTTTTTTCTCGAAAGAAAAGAAGGAAACCTTAGACAAGGGATTGTCCAAGACAAAAGAAAGTGTTTTCGGTAAAATTGCACGTGCGGTAGCAGGTAAATCGAAAGTAGATGATGAAGTGTTGGATAATCTGGAAGAAGTATTGGTTACTTCAGACGTTGGAGTCGAGACAACCTTGAATATTATCAAGCGTATTGAGGCTCGTGTAGCAAAGGATAAATATGTCAATACAACTGAATTGAACAATATTCTACGTGAGGAAATCGCCGCTTTGCTGGTCGGTAATGATAATGAAGACGTAGAAGACTTCAGCGTACCTGCAAATAAGAAGCCGTATGTCATCATGGTGGTAGGTGTGAATGGAGTAGGAAAGACTACTACTATCGGAAAATTGGCATATCAATATAAGAAAGCGGGCAAATCTGTTTATTTGGGAGCTGCCGATACTTTCCGTGCTGCAGCTGTGGAACAGTTGGTCGTTTGGGGTGACCGTGTAGGTGTTCCTGTAATCAAACAGAAAATGGGATCCGATCCGGCGTCTGTTGCCTATGATACATTAAGTTCGGCTGTTGCAAACAATGCAGATGTCGTTCTGATAGATACAGCGGGTCGTTTGCATAACAAGATAGGCTTGATGAATGAGTTGACCAAGATTAAGAATGTAATGCAGAAGGTCGTTCCTGACGCACCGCATGAAGTTCTTTTGGTCTTGGATGGTTCTACAGGACAGAATGCTTTTGAACAAGCCAAACAGTTTACTTTGGCTACAGAAGTAAATGCGATGGCTATCACCAAGTTGGATGGAACCGCTAAAGGGGGTGTCGTAATTGGCATCTCAGATCAATTCAAGATTCCTGTAAAATATATCGGATTAGGTGAAGGAATTGAGGATATGCAAGTGTTCCGCCGTCGCGAATTTGTAGACTCATTGTTTGGAAATACGGATAAATGAAAAAAAATACCATTGATATTATTACCTTAGGGTGTTCTAAAAACTTAGTTGATTCGGAAAAGCTGATGAGACAGCTGGAAGCGAGCGGGTACAAGGTAACCCATGACAGTGAACATCCCGAAGGTGAAATTGCCGTAATCAATACTTGCGGCTTTATAGGTGATGCAAAAGAGGAATCTATCAATATGATTCTTGAATTTTGCCAAGCTAAAGAAGAAGGAGACCTGAAGAAACTGTATGTGATGGGATGTCTTTCTGAACGTTATTTGAAAGACCTTCAAGTGGAGATTCCTCAAGTGGACAAATTTTATGGCAAATTCAACTGGAATGAGCTGCTTGCTGATTTGGGAAAAGCATATCGTCCGGAGTGTGCTATTGAGCGCCATCTTACTACTCCGAAGCATTATGCTTACTTGAAGATATCAGAAGGATGTGATCGCAAATGTTCTTATTGTGCCATTCCTATCATTACAGGAAAGCATACGTCACGTCCTATAGAAGAAATCTTGGATGAAGTTCGTCTGTTGGTTTCCCAAGGAGTGAAAGAGTTCCAAGTCATTGCACAGGAATTGACTTATTATGGAGTCGACCTGTATAAGAAGCGTATGATAGCGGAACTGGTGAATCGTATAGCAGCTATTCCTGGAGTAGAGTGGATTCGTCTGCATTATGCTTATCCATCTCATTTCCCTACAGAATTGTTTCAAGTTATTCGTGAAAATAAGAACGTTTGTAAATACATGGATATTGCATTGCAGCATATCAGTGATAACATGCTGAGTAAAATGCGACGTCATGTCACCAAAGAAGAAACGTATGCTTTGATTGAACAGTTCCGTCGTGAAGTACCCGGTATTCATTTGCGTACGACCTTAATGGTGGGTCATCCAGGTGAAACGGAACAGGATTTTGAAGAATTGAAGGAATTTGTCCGTAAGGCTCGATTTGATCGTATGGGTGCCTTTGCTTATTCAGAAGAAGAGGGTACCTACGCTGCAGAACATTATGAGGATGAAGTCCCAGCAGAAGTCAAGCAGCAGCGTTTGGACGAATTGATGGCTATACAGCAAGAAATTTCTGCCGAGCTGAGTGCAGCAAAAATCGGAAAGGAATATCGTGTAATCATTGATCGTTTGGAAGGAGAATACTATATAGGTCGTACTGAATATGATTCTCCAGAGGTTGACCCTGAAGTCCTTATTCTTGATAAAGGGCAGAATTTAGAAATAGGTTCTTTTTATCAGGTACATATTGATGATGCTGATGATTTTGATCTGTATGCATCACTGGTAGAATAAGACCCAATTAATTCCATCTGGTATGAACAGTAAAGAATTTGTAGGCGAATTGTCACGCCGTTTAGGATATACCAACAAAGATGCCACCCAACTGGTGGCATCTGTCGTTGCTATTCTCTCGTCTGAACTGCAGGAGAGAAAGGCTGCATCGTTCCCCGGATTCGGAACTTTCGAAGTCAAGAAGAAGATGGAACGTATTGCCGTAAATCCGGTAACAGGCCAGCGAATGCTTGTTCCGCCGAAATTAAGTCTTGGTTTCCGTCCAAGTCAGACATTAAAAGATAAGCTTAAAAAAGAGTCTATTCGATGAATGAAAAATTAACACTCCAAGAATTGATAGATTTGCTGGCCGCTCGCCACCAAATGGAACCACAGGATGCAGAATCTTTTGTGAAGACTTTTTGGGCACTTGTGGAAGAGGGGCTGAAGCGAGACAGTTATGTTAAGATCAAAGGACTTGGAACGTTTAAGCTGATTGAAACTGAACCTCGTGAGAGCATTGATGTGCATTCAGGTGAGCGGATAGAAATTCAAAGCCATACGCGTATCACTTTTTCCCCCGATGTTTCTTTGCGCGACCAGATTAATCGTCCATTCTCTCATTTTGAGACTGTCGTCTTGAATGAGGGTATCCAGTTTGATGATTGGGATGAGAAGTTGGGTGCCGAAGAGGAAGATACCGAAGACAGTGCGGAAAATGAGGTGGAAGAAGGAGAAGAGGAAGTCTTGAAAAAGAGTGTCTCACCGCGGAAGGTAGTTTGGGATGACGTTCCTGAAGATTCCATTGAAGACGTTTCGTCGGAAGAACCAGCTTCTTCTCAATTTGTCTTTCCCGAGGAAGAACTTTCTGCAGAGCCGGTTCCATCCGTTAGACTTTCTGAAGAAAATCACAAAACTTTTGTAGAAACCCAGATTATCGAAGAGGAACTTCCTTTAGAAGATTCAAAGGATGTGGAAGAACCTTCTACTGCATGTGAGGTTTTGCATGAAGAAGTGGCAGAAGGGGAGGCCGAGTCTCAAAAAACGGGAATAGAGGAACTTGCTTGTGATGTTCATGAAGAAGAAAAAGTGGATAATGAACATGAAGAAGTCCCCATTGGTGTGATGGAAGAAGAGAAACTTTCCGAAGAACATCAAGGAGAAAAGAAGCTGATGGATGAAGAAGAGGACGTGGAGAAACATGCTGAAAAGGCTGGTGAGTCGGATTCTTCGTCAGAATCAGTTCAAGGAAAAGTTGAGGTCGGCCGGTCGGAGAGGGAGGTCAACCTTTCATCTCCAAAGCAAGATCAAAAAAGCGAACTTGAAGAGGGTGTTCATGAGACCTCGAGTTCTCGTCCGAATTGGGAGGCTGATTCATCTGCAAAAAAGAAACGGATTCCTTGGTGCATGGTTTCAACCGTCTTGCTGATAGGAGTTATCCTTGGCGGATTGGTCTCTTGGATGATTATGTCGGGAAGAAGATACATTCCTGAAGATATGGTAAAAAGTTTTTTAAAGGCGGAGAACGAATTGCGTGAGCAGAAGGAACTGCTGGCTGATTCGTTGAGTATCGTAGCTGAGATGTTGGCAGACTCAACCCTTTTTAAGGAACAGGTTGAAGATTCCTTGTCGAAAGAAAAGGAAATGGTATCCGAAAAGCCACAGGCAACTCCCGTCCAGATGAGCGAAAAACCAAAGCAGAAGACCTCGGTAACGAAACAGACAGTGAAAGTATTGTCCGACAAGGTGAATTACAAGATAACGGGAACTCTTGGAACTCATACCATCCGCAAAGGTGACAGCTTGGTTAAAATCGCTTTAAAGTTTTATGGAAACAAGAATTTATGGACTTATATTGTGAAGCACAATCGTAAGGTCATCACCAATCCGGACAATGTTCCTATTGGAACAACCCTATTGGTTCCGCAACTTGTTCCTGTTGAATAAATGAAGGATATAGTCTTATTTTAAGCATCTATAAGACGTCATTATTGATGAAATGAAAAGGCTGGACAGTACCTTGAAGTACTGTCCAGCCTTTTTAATAGGTATTAGTCGAAAACAGCAACATTTTGGAAAGA
The DNA here is from genome assembly GCA_020026225.1 of Phocaeicola sp. GTDB lineage: Bacteria > Bacteroidota > Bacteroidia > Bacteroidales > Bacteroidaceae > Phocaeicola. The sequence goes on from JAHHQU010000029.1 coordinate 20,283, forward strand.
CGAATGGGGGACTTTATAGAAAAAATTATATTTCTTTTTCTCAATAAGCCTTAAATCCCCCATTTACTTATATTTTTTAATAAAAATTAGTTGGGTCTGTTCTTTGAATGTCTTAATTTTGGGGTGAGTTTTGCGAAAGGTATCTCTTGCAGGCTAATATTATGACAAATGAAATCTAAAAATAACGAGAAATTATGGCTGAAGCTATTGATATTCGTGCACTAAACGAATTGATCGAACGCCAGAGCGCGTTCGTTACTAACCTGATGACAGGTATGGACCAAGTCATTGTAGGTCAGAAACATTTGGTAGAATCTTTGTTAATCGGTTTGTTGTCTGACGGACACATCCTGTTGGAAGGTGTTCCGGGTTTGGCAAAGACATTGGCTATCAAAACAATGTCTTCATTGATTGACGCTAAATATAGTCGTGTTCAGTTTACTCCAGACTTACTTCCTGCCGATGTGGTAGGTACCATGATTTATAGTCAGAAGGACGAGCAGTTTATTGCCAAAAAAGGTCCTATCTTTGCTAATTTCGTGTTGGCTGATGAAATTAACCGTGCTCCAGCAAAAGTACAGAGTGCTTTGCTTGAAGCCATGCAGGAACGTCAGGTAACATTGAGTAAAGAAACTTTCCGTTTGCCTGAACCATTCTTGGTAATGGCAACTCAGAACCCGATTGAACAGGAAGGTACTTATCCATTGCCTGAAGCACAGGTTGACCGTTTCATGTTGAAAGTCATCATTGACTATCCGAAATTGGAAGAAGAAAAGAAAATCATTCGTCAGAACATTTCTGGTGAGAAGATTGAAGTTCGTCCTATTTTGAAGGCAGAAGACATTATTGAAGCCCGTAAAGTGGTTCGTCAGGTGTATTTGGATGAAAAAATCGAACAGTATATTGCAGACATCGTATTTGCAACTCGTTATCCAGAAAAATACGATTTGAAGGAATTGAAGAGCTTGATTGGCTTTGGTGGTTCACCACGTGCTTCCATCAACTTGGCTTTGGCTGCTCGAAGCTATGCGTTCATCAAACGTCGCGGTTATGTAATTCCTGAAGACGTGAGAGCGGTAGCTCATGATGTATTGCGTCATCGTATCGGTTTGACTTACGAGGCTGAGGCTACTAATGTGACTTCAGATGAAATCGTAAGCAAGATTTTGAATAAGGTAGAAGTGCCCTGATTCGTGCATTTCAGAGATCCCGATAAAGAATTTGTCTGCGGGGAAGAAACATCAGAGTTCCTTCCCTCGCAGTTCTGTTTTTAGAAGTTTCCTTCCTTGAGAAGGATGCATTTCTTTTATTAATCCTATAAGAATGGAAACAAGTGAATTATTAAAACGTGTGCGCCAGATTGAGATTAAGACGCGCGGACTTTCGAGCAATATCTTTGCCGGTCAATATCATTCGGCTTTTAAGGGAAGAGGTATGGCTTTCTCGGAGGTGCGTGAGTACCAGTATGGCGACGACGTGCGAGATATAGATTGGAACGTTACCGCTCGCTTTGACAAGCCATTCGTGAAGGTTTTTGAGGAAGAGCGTGAACTGACCGTCATGCTGTTGGTTGACGTATCCAATAGCTTGGATTTCGGTACGACCAAGCAGATGAAAAAGGATATGGTGACAGAAATAGCAGCTACAATTGCTTTTTCTGCTATCCAGAACAATGATAAGATAGGTGTTATCTTTTTTTCTGATCATATTGAAAAGTTCATTCCTCCCAAGAAGGGAAGAAAACACATCTTGTATATCATCCGTGAATTGATTGATTTCAAGCCTGAAAGTACACGAACCAATCTGCAATGTGCAGTGGAATATTTGACCAATGTCTTGAAGAAACGTTGTACGGCATTTATGCTCAGTGACTTCATTGACGATAACGATTTCCAGAATGCGTTGACTGTAGCCAACCGCAAGCACGATGTCGTAGCGGTTCAGGTCTATGACCGCCGCATGGAAGAATTGCCAGATGTAGGCTTGATGTTGGTGCGTGATGCAGAAACCAACCACGAACAGTGGATTGATACCTCATCCAAGACTTTGCGTAATGCACACCATGCTTGGTGGGTAGAACGCCAAAAGAAATTGAATGAGACTTTTACACATAGCAATGTCGATTTTGTATCAGTTCGTACTGATCAGGATTATGTGAAGGCTTTGCTCAATTTATTTGCCAAACGAAACTGATAAAGAGATGAAATGTAGTTTATTATATTATAGCAGACAAATGCTGAAGACGGTTTGTGCTGTAGCTTTGTTTATGGCAACTGTTCCAGCACAGGCACAGGTTACCGTTTCCGCTTCAATTGACTCTACACAGATTCTGGTGGGCGAGCAGGCAAAGTTGCATTTGGAAATCAGTATGGATGCCAATCAAAAGTTGCGTCTTCCCATATTGAACGACACATTGGTGACTGGAGTCGAAATTGTGGATATTGCGACACCGGACACTCAAATGCTGAATGATGACAAACGATGGCTGATTACTCAAGATTATACCCTAACATCTTTTGATTCAGCCTTTTACTATTTGCCTCCCTTGGAGGTGATGGTGAATGATCAAAAGTATCGTTCAGAATCATTGGCTTTAAAAGTCTATTCTTTTCCTGTAGATACTTTACATCCCGACCAATTTTATGGCCCGAAGCCTATTCAGGAAGTTCCTATCACCTGGAACGATGTATCTACAATGGTATATGCACTGATTTTGATGTTGCTTTTGGGAGCCGCAGCTATATTCTTTGTAATCCGCTTCTATAATAACAAGCCGATTATCAAGATTATTAAGATTGAACCCAAGTTGCCACCTCATCAGGTAGCCATGAAGCGAATTGAAGAAATCAAAGCCGACAAGAATGTACAGCGCGAGGATCCGAAACTGTATTATACCGAATTGACAGACGTCCTTCGTTCTTACATTGAAGAGCGCTTTGGCTTCAAAGCATTGGAAATGACCTCTTCAGAGATTATTGAACATTTGCTGGAGCAGAAAGACAAGGAATCCATTAAAGATTTGAAGAATCTGTTTGAAGTGGCTGACTTGGTAAAATTCGCCAAACATTCTCCATTGATGAATGAAAACGACATGAACTTGGTGAATGCGGTAGACTTCATCAATGAAACAAAGGTGGAGGAAGATCCGAATGCCAAGAAAGAACCTACAGAAATTAAAGTGGAAGAAAAACGTTCAAAACAAGGACGAATAGCTTTGATGTGTAGTATCGGTGTTACTTCAGTTGCTGCAATTTTTGCTTTGTATGTCGTAATCCGTGAATTGATCAATCTTTTCTTTTAACGTATAAAGAGTAGAAAACTATGATATTTGCTAATATTGAATACTTGTTTTTGTTGCTTCTGCTGATACCTTATATTGTATGGTATATTTTGCGCAGAAAACGTTCGGAAGCATCATTACAGGTTTCTACTACGCGCATGTACATGAAAGCACCGAAAAGTTGGAAGGTGTATTTTCTGCATGCTCCTTTCTTGCTCCGTATTTTAGCTTTTGTCATGATTATCTTGGTCTTGGCACGTCCTCAAACCACAGATAATTGGCAGAACTCGGAAATAGAAGGTATTGACATCATGCTGGCAATGGATATTTCCACCAGTATGTTGGCCGAGGACTTGCAGCCAAACCGTCTGGAGGCAGCTAAGCAGGTCGCAGCAGAATTCATTAATGGCCGCCCGAATGATAATATCGGTCTGACCGTTTTTGCCGGAGAAGCCTTTACACAGTGTCCGTTGACCATAGATCATGGAGTCTTGCTGAATCTTTTTCGGAGTGTAAGTTGTGAAATGATTTACAACGGCATGATTGAAGACGGTACGGCTTTAGGAATGGGGTTGGCTAATGCAGTCACTCGCTTGAAAGACAGTAAAGCGAAGTCGAAGGTTGTGATTCTCTTGACCGATGGTGTCAACAACCGCGGTGAGTTGTCTCCTTTGACAGCTGCTGAGATAGCCAAGAAGTTTGGAATCCGTGTCTATACCATTGGTGTCGGTACGAATGGAACGGCTCCTTATCCGCTTCGTACTTATTCTGGAACCCAATATATTCAGACTCCGGTGGAAATTGATGAGCAGACTTTGACTCAGATTGCAGGGACAACCAACGGAAACTATTTCCGTGCTACGAGCAATTCTAAGTTGAAGGAAGTATATGCCGAAATCGATAAGTTGGAGAAGACAAAGTTGAGCGTCAAGGAATTCAGCAAGCGTGAAGAAGAGTATGAAGTCTTTGCTTTGGTAGCCTTTTTCTGCATCTTGTTTGAACTGCTGATACGCAATACGATTTTAAAGAAAATACCTTAAAAGTAGAAGCTATGTTTCGATTTGGAGAACCTCTATATTTATATTTACTGATTATACTGCCATTTCTTGCTGTATTTTATCTGTACACCAATTACAGACGCCGCAAGAAACTTCGCGAGTATGGTGATCCGGAGCTGATGGCTCATCTGATGCCCGATGTATCGAAGTATCGTCCAGATGTAAAGTTCTGGTTGGTCTTTTCTGCATTGGCTATGGTCATCTTTATGTTGGCACGGCCGCAGTTCGGATCCAAAATGGAGACGGTGAAACGTCAGGGAGTAGAAGCTGTGGTAGCTTTGGATATCTCAAATTCTATGCTGGCTCAAGACGTGACTCCTAGTCGTTTGGATAAGTCGAAGAAATTGATTTCTCGTCTTGTCGAAACGTTCAACAATGATAAAGTGGCGATGATTGTTTTCGCAGGAGAAGCTTTCACACAGCTTCCAATAACCAGCGATTACATTTCAGCCAAAATGTTCTTGGAAACCATTAATCCTTCTTTGATATCGACTCAAGGTACTGATATTGGTGGTGCCATCAATCTGGCGATGAAGAGCTTTACTCCCAATGAAGGAGTAGGGAGAGCAATCGTTTTGATTACGGATGGTGAAAACCATGAAGGAGGAGCGATAGAAGCCGCTCAAGCTGCAGCAAAAAAAGGTATCCGTGTCTTTGTGTTGGGTGTCGGTTCACCTGATGGCTCACCGATTCCTGCAGAAGGAAAGAATGAGTTCCGTCGTGATAAGGATGGAAATGTCATTGTCACCCGTCTGAACGAACAGATGTGTCAGGAAATAGCTCAGGCAGGAAACGGCATTTATGTTCGTGTGGATAACACCAACAATGCAGAGAAAGCCTTGAATGCTGAAATCAATAAATTGGCGAAAGCAGACGTTGAAACTCAGGTATTTACTGAATTTGATGAACAGTTTGACGTGTTGGCCTGGTTGGCCTTGATTCTTTTGGCAGCCGACTTGTTGATTTTGAACCGCAAGAATCCACTTTTCAAGAATGTAAAACTCTTTAACAAGGATTGATTATGAAACAGAAAAGATATATCTTGCTGGCTATGCTTCTTGTTTCGGCTGGTGCTTATGCTCAGAAAACAGACCGCGATTACCTTAGAAGCGGAAATAAACTCTATGCAGACAGCTTGTTTGTGAAAGCGGAAGTTGATTACCGTAAAGCATTGGATGTCAATCCGAAGTCAACAGATGCCATGTATAATTTGGGAAACTCTCTGCTGATGCAGCAGAAAGCCAAGGAAGCCATGGAACAGTTTGAAGCAGCAGCTCGATTGGAAAAAGATAAGGGCAAATTAGCCCAAATATATCACAATATGGGCGTAATTCTTCAGTCGTCCAAACAATTACCTCAATGCATCGAAGCTTATAAAGAGTCCTTACGGAATAATCCGAAGGACGATGAGACTCGTTACAATCTGGTCTTGGCACAGAAGCAGTTGAAAGACCAGCAGCAACAGCAACAACAGCAAGATCAGCAGCAGAAAAAGGAACAGAAAGACGACAAGAAGGAGCAGGAGCAGAAAGAACAGAAGGAACAGAATAAGAATAACCAACAACAGAATCCTCAACAGCAGCAACAGCAGAACAAGGACCAGATGTCTAAAGAGAACGCTGAACAGTTGTTGAGAGCAGCTATGCAGGATGAAAAGAAAGTACAGGACAAAGTGAAAAAGCAAGTTCAGGTACGTGGCCGCAAGCTGGAAAAAGATTGGTAATGTATAACGGAAAGAAACTAATTATTTAGAGAAGATGAAGAAAATTATTTTCTTACTATTAATGGTAACTACAGTATTTCAGGCATGGGCCGGCGATGACATCGTTTTCAAGGCCGATGCTCCCGATGTTGTAGTGAATGGTGATCAGTTTCGATTGACCTTCACGGTGAATTCACACAGCGTGAAGGATTTTCGGGCTTCATCAGCTAAAGGTTTTGACGTGTTGATGGGACCTAGCCGGCAGCAGAGCAGTAGTACGCAAATTATCAACGGCAAGGTGTCTAGAAGTCAGTCAATAACCTATACGTATATATTGATGGCTGTGGAAGAAGGTACTTTCAATATTCCAGCAGCAAGTATCGAGGTGGAAGGAAAGAAAATTTTCTCCAATGCGTTGACCATTAAAGTGCTTCCTGCCGATAAGTCTGCAGCAGGCGCTAATTCGGGTAACAGTCAGTCGGGCTCTTCACAGGTGTCTTCTTCCAGCGGTAGAATATCGGGTGATGATTTGTTCATTACTACTACTGCCAGCAAGACGAAGGTATACGAACAGGAAGCGGTCTTGTTGACTTATAAGGTTTATACTACGCTTGACTTGCGTCAGCTTATCGGTAAAATGTCCGATCAGCAAGGCTTTTATGTGCAAGAGGTGGAACTTCCTCAGCAGAAGACGTTCTCTTTGGAACATTACAAGGGACGTAATTACAACACCTTGGTTTACAGACAATACGTACTCTTCCCGCAGCGAACAGGTAAGATTGAAATCCCATCGGTAACTTTCGAGGGACTTGTTGCTCAACGTATGGAGATAAGCGGTGACCCGTTTGACGCATTCTTCAATGGAGGTGGATATACCGAAGTGAAGAAGAAAATCGTGGCGCCGAAAGTAGTCTTGAATGTAGAATCTTTGCCTACCAAACCCGAGAATTATTCAGGTGGAGTAGGTAACTTCAAAATCAGCAGTACAATCAGTACTCAGGAACTCAAGACAAATGATGCGGTAACTATCAAGGTGACTATCAAAGGTACGGGTAACATGAAGCTTATCAGTACTCCAGAAGTAAAGTTCCCGCAAGATTTCGAAGTATACGATCCTAAAGTTACTGACAACTATGAATTGACAGCAAATGGATTGAGTGGTACGAAGACCATCGAGTACTTGGCCATTCCACGTCATGCAGGCAATTTTACTATTCCTGCTGTCAAGTTCTCATACTTTGACTTGAACTCTAAGTCGTACAAGACCCTTCAGACCGAGGATTACCATTTGAATGTAGGTAAAGGTGAGGGTGGAGAAAGTGGACAAGTCATCTCAGACTTTACCAGCAAGGAACGTGTAAAAGTTATCGGTAAAGACATTCGCTTCATCAAGATGGGAGATACTAAACTTTCACAGAAAGGTTACTATCTGTATGGAACTACTACCTATATCTTATGGTATTTAATTCCTGCATTCCTATTCATCCTTTTCGTCATCATCTATCGTAAGCAGGCCATGGAAAATGCCAACATTGCTAAGATGAAGACTAAGAAGGCCAATAAAGTCGCTACGAAACGCATGAAACTGGCGGGTAAGTTGCTTTCTCAAAACAAGAAGAATGAATTCTACGATGAAGTGTTGAAAGCCCTTTGGGGATATATCAGCGATAAATTGAGCATCCCTGTATCTCAACTTTCAAAGGACAACATCGAATCTGAGTTGGCTCGTTATGGTGTATCTGAGGAATTTACCAAAGATTTCATCAACGCGTTGAACGAGTGTGAGTTTGCACGTTACGCACCAGGCAATGAAAATGAGGCGATGGACAAGGTTTATTCTGCAGCTGTTGATGTAATCAGCAAGATGGAGAATAGTATCAAACACTAAAACGGATAGGAGAAAAAAGAATGAAAAGAATAATTTTTGTCATGACGTTCTTGATGGCACTCACTCAGTTGACGTTTGCTGCTACCAAGGCAGAAGCTGATAAAGCCTATCAGGAGAATAACTTTGCAGAGGCCATTGAGCAGTATGAAGCAATCTTGTCCGGTGGCCAAGAGTCTGCGGATATCTATTATAATTTGGGCAACAGCTATTATAAGTCTAAAAATATAGCAAAGGCCATATTGAATTACGAGCGTGCATTGCTTTTGAATCCAGGTGATGCCGATACAGAATTCAATCTGGAATTGGCGAAAAGCAAGACGGTTGACAAGGTGACTCCCACCAGTGAGGTCTTCATTGCCACCTGGATACATTCATTGACCAATACGATGAGTGAGTCTGCTTGGAGCAAATTAGGCATCTCAAGCTTTATCCTCATGCTCATAGGCTTGTCACTCTATATCTTTGCTAAAAAGGTAGCTTTCAAGAAACTCGGCTTTATCGGGGCTGCAGTGTGCTTGTTGGTTACCATCGGTGCCAATATCTTTGCCGATACGCAGAAAGAGAAGATGGTAGTTCGTACGGGAGCTATCGTAATGAGTCCTACAGTCACCGTAAGAAGTACGCCGAATGAAAGTGGAACCGAGCTTTTCGTCTTGCATGAAGGAACCAAAATCTATGTAGACGATGATACCATGAAGGGCTGGAAAGAAATCCGTTTGGAAGATGGAAACAAGGGATGGCTGCCGGCTGAAAGTATTGAAGTAATCTAATAAAACGACGATATATGATGAACATACAGCAACTCATTGAGTTTGACCAGCAATTGTTATTAAGCTTAAACGGACACCATTCTTTATTTTGGGATGGCTTTATGTGGACTGTAACCAGTACCGTAACGTGGGTACCTGTTGCCGTAGCGTTGCTGTATGTTATTTTCAAGAATAACAAACTGCCTCAAGCTATCGCCATCCTGCTTATGCTGGCATTGTGCATTACCTTATCCGACCAGTTCGCTTCTGGCTTCTGCAAAGGTTATTTCGAACGGTTCCGACCCACACAAGATCCTGATATCATGTATCTGGTGCATACCGTAAACGGTTATCGGGGCGGTCAGTTCGGTTTCATCTCAAGCCATGCGGCAAATACCTTTACGGTAGCAACTTTTGTCTCTCTGCTTATTCGTAACCATCTGATGACTATCACGACCTTTGTTTGGGCCATGATTGCATCTTATTCGAGAATTTATCTCGGGGTACATTATCCAGGGGATATCCTTTGCGGAGCATTGGCAGGAACGCTATTTGCAGTCCTTATCTATTCATCGTATTATTATTTCTACGAGAAGAAACATGCACAGTCGCGGTTCGTGTCTACCCAATATACTTCAAGTGGATACATTGTCAATGACATTGCCCCTTTCTATCTGGTGCTGGGGTTGACCTATTTCTATGCTATAGTAGGGGGTATGATTCGTGCAAAAGTCCTTTTCTTTTAACAAGAGACAAAGAAAAAGAAATTTCGGATAGTGTTCGTTTCCCGAATGCATGACGGTCGGAGAACCGAAATAGAGAAATTCGTCTTATGCTTTTTGAAGCGTAAGACGAATTTTTTTTATCTTCTTTTCAAGAATAGATAGATTCTGTAAAGGGCTTGACTTTATGTAACTTGTCTGCTTGTTTCCCTTGAATATCTGTCAAGCATTTTTAAAAAGCTCTTCAAATTTGTCTTTGAATTGTTTGGTGGTTCACAAAGTTTTCCCTATATTTAGAACGAGGTTATAAAAATAATCAACTAAACAATTTAAAAAGGAGGTAATTATGACTAAGACAATAACATTTAATGAACTTCGCAAAATCAAAGATTCATTGCCGTCAGGAAGTATGCATCGCATTGCCGATGAATTGGGTGTAAGTGTAGAAACTGTACGTAACTTCTTCGGTGGGCAGAACTTCAAGGACGGCAAAAGTGTAGGACTTCATATTGAACCGGGACCTGATGGTGGTATTGTAATGCTGGATGATACTACGGTATTGGAAAAGGCATTGGATATCCTGAAGGAACAAGCTTAGGTGAGATAGGCATACCGACATGGCAGGGTGCCGTGAAGGGCAGTATTGGAGTTAATTACATTATTGTTTAATCTTTAAAAAAGGAGCCATGGAAGAAAAATTTGTAACGCTTGCCATCCTTACGTTTTCAAAAGCTCAGATATTGAAGAATGTGCTGGAAAATGAAGGCATTGAAGCTTGTATTCATAATGTGAACCTGATTCAGCCAGTGGTATCATCAGGCGTGCGAGTTCGTATTAAAGAAAGTGATTTGCCGAAGGCATTGAAAATAATAGAAAGTTCAACCTGGCTTTCTGATGAAGTCGTAAGCGGAGAAGTTTCAGACAAAAAAGAGGAACATAAGAAATTTATTCTAGTTCCGGTCGATTTTTCTGACTATTCTATGAAAGCATGTGAGTTCGCATTTAATTTTGCAGCTCAAATTCACGTTGAAGTGGTGCTGATGCACGTATACTTCAGTCCGGTATATATGCCGAGCCTGCAATATGCTACAGAGGGCTGCAGCATGCCGGTAGAGGATGATTTGGGGATCAAATCTGTATTGGACAGCGTTCAGCATCAGTTGAATAAATTGACTGAAATTATAGACGGCAGGATAGAATCTGGTGAATTTCCTAAAGTGACGTATTCTTGTGTCCTTTGCGAAGGAGTTCCGGAAGAAGAAATTCTTCATTACGCCCGAACCAAGAAACCTCTTATGATTGTTATGGGTACGCGAGGTAAAGGTGTAAAGGAATATGGAGTGATAGGAAGTGTAACGGCAGAAGTTATTGAGCGAAGTCCAGTGTTTGTATATGCTATACCTGAAAAGGCCAAGCTGATGAACCTGAAGGATATCCATAAGGTAGCATTCTTGACTAGTTTTGACCAACGAGATTTGGTTGCATTTGATTCGCTGATTACTACGTTTAAGGACTATCCGTTCGATCTCACCTTCATTCATCTGAATTCAGATGAACATCGGCGTCTATGGAATGAGATTAAGCTGGCAGGCATTCGTGATTATTTCTTGAAGCAATATCCTAACTTGAAGATTAACTATAAGGTCATTACAGAAGATCATCTTCTGAATAATCTGGATGAATACGTTAAGGCTGAAAATGTGGATGTCTTATGTATATCTAATTATAAACGAAATGTATTTGCCAGATTGTTTAATCCAAGTATAGCCAAACGAATGGTATTTCACTCTGAAACGCCGATACTGATTATCAAATAAATTCAGTAGCTCGAAAGAATAGAAAAATAGGGAGCCGCTTCTTATCACAGTGAAGCGGCTCCCTATTTCTTTAACAGGAATCCTTTTGCGCCTTTTTGTTCGATTTCTGGCACTTTGTGTCCGGATGGGTGGATTCCTTTGTCGGGGAGGGAAAGTGCCCTTAAAATCCTCTGCAATTCCAAATCGTTGTCATGTTTCAGCTTTTTGATTAGATTCTTCATCGTACCAACAGGTTCGTTTAGCGGATTGGGATGTGCGAGGCAAGCGATAGCTTGGTAAAAATCCGGTAGAAAAGAGATACAATATCTGATGATCCCATTTGCTTTCAAGAGGACTCCGATTCGTGAATTTGTAAGGAAAATGGAATTGCAACTATTTAATATTCAGCTACTTATGTTTGTTCTTAAAACGCCTTGTCGTTTTACTCAAAACGTCAGGTCATTTTTTAAAAACGACAAGGCGTTTTAGATGAAACGTCAAAGCGATTTTTTTTTCTGACTCGAGAGAATGAAAGAGTAGTCAATAAAGCTTTGGCTGCTAAAGACGATTTGCTAAACAAAGCTGTTTTGTCTTTCGGAGGTTTCCAGTTGGCTCAGTAGATAAATCATGGGGATAAATTCTTTCACTTTGGATTATTACCTA
>JAHHQU010000030.1 GCA_020026225.1 Phocaeicola sp.
TGTTAGCAAATATAATATTTTATTCTTTGCTGACACAGTTTAATTTACATCCTCGGGTTCTTCTGTACACTTGATTATAGATAGCTTTTTTAGGATGCAGTAATCCCTTTCCCTTCTTCCCGTAGCCAGGAATAATGGCTCGCTTGATTTCTCGTTTGACTCTACCTGTGGTTCTAGCACTGAAACTTTTTTTCAGTGAAGGTCTGCGCATTCCTATTTTCATTGTGGTCTCCTCTGTGGTATAAATAAAAAAAATTTTATACCACTCGAACTTTCATTACATGTCTTGCATGGATAATCCCTTATACGATATTTCGTAGTTCTTAAATTTTCCAGTGCTTTTTAGAAAAGTCTGGGCTTTGCCAATTAGAATATCGCAATCGATATTTTCTGCTTTTCGTTTCACTTCATAGAAAACGGCCTCGTTGTCCAATTCATTTTCAGCAACAATATCTATCTCATTTTCTCCCTTTCGGTCCCACCAGTTGCCGATTCGGGTATATAGCTGCTTTTCAATGAGAACCTCCCTGAAATATCTTTCCAACATTAATCCGCTGAATGTTTCATAATCACGGTTGATAATCTGTATAAGTTTATCGTAACCGCCAATCTCTAGTATGTAATTGTACTTATAGATGAAGCGGAACCAGAAGGTGAAGAAGTTGTCATTCATCGTATAACGAATATTTCTAGCGGAACTTTTGGCAAAGAGTGGCTGCTTTTTTACTATGATTTCGTAGTCGTTTTCAAGCTTGGTCAGATAACCACCAATTTCCTTGCCAATCACCTGTTCTATCTCCGAACGGTTTGTTTTGCCTCGTGCAATCGCTGACAATATAGAGAAATATATTCCGTAGTCCTTTCCAAACTCCTCAATCAAGATAGATTTTCCCTCACTAAGAAATACCGAATCTGCCTTTACTATTTGATTCAGCATTTTATCCTTCGTAGTTGCTCCTGAATCGACCAGAAGCTGTACATACTTGGCAACACCTCCAGTGAAGGAATATAAAGCCAGTAAGTCCTCTTGAGTATAATCCGGATTGTATTCGGAAAGAATCTCCTTTAACACCGATGGCGTGAAAGCTCTTACATGCATAAATCGGGTTTGCCTGTTATAGAGAGGTTCTTTCTTGTCCTTAAAGATCTTTGTCATCATGGAATAGATGGATCCGCATACTATAAGATTAATATGTGAGAGATTCTGATACATGTCCCATAAACGCTGCATATCGCTGTAGATGGACTTGTTTATGCGAAAGAACTCCTGAAATTCGTCGATAAAAAGAGTGATAGGCTGATTTATAGAAATCTTTAATAGGTATTCAAAAATCTCTGTAAAATTCTCAACTCTACCCAGCATCGGAATTCCCAACTTCTGTTCGATTTCAATCTGGTAAGATTCGCAGAGTTCTGCCTCTGCTTTTCTTGCCACGAAGAAATAAAGACATTTTTCATTCTCGTATGCTTTGCATATTAAGGAAGTCTTTCCAATGCGTCGTCTTCCTGTAACAACAGTAAATTGTGCTGTATGTTCGGATAGTTTTCCGACTTCTTGAAGGGTTTCTATTTCCTTTGTTACATTAAATAATCTCATTGCACTACCTTTCTTTTATATAACAAAACAGTCATTTTCGAAACCGTTGTTTCCGAAATGGCGGTTTCTATATGCAAACATAGCAGTTAAAATCTATTTATCCCCAAAAAGGAATGAAGTATATGATGAATATTTGATTTTTGTGAAATGTAGCCTAATTCTATACGGAATTTATAGTTTTCTGCTCGGCAAAAAATAATTAGAAACGAAATAACTCGGCAAAAACTCGGCAAAAATGAAAAAGAAAAACCCGTAACTACTGATAATTAAGTAGTTACGGGTTTTATTTGTGCGCCTGATAGGACTCGAACCTACACGTCTCACGACACCAGATCCTAAGTCTGGCGCGGCTACCAATTACGCCACAGGCGCATAAGAAACCTTGTTTCTCAATTGCGATGCAAAGATATGGCGTTTTTTTGTATTTACAAAATATTTGGTTACTTTTTTTTCAAAAAAAGACAAGCTTCTTCAATTAGAGTGTCTTTCCCTTGGTTCATGTCCTCCTGTTTCATATCTACTTTGATGGCTGGGTTAATGCCAAACTCCAACTGATTCATTTCGGTATCAAACATGGGGCTTGCTGAGAATCGGATAACCCATCCGTTGGGTAGTTCTGAAGAGAAGGGGAGACCTGAGCCTCCTCCGGTCTTATCTCCTAAAATCGTCACGTTAGGCATCTGGCGCATGCTGTTGACAAAATCATTGGTTGAACTGTACGAGCGTCGATTGGTAAGCACTACGGCTTTCTTTTGCCAGCGTATTCCCTTGGAAGGCTCTATATAGACAGGTTTGGGTTGAGAAAAGTCATTATGGCCGGGGCCTTTTTTATGGGACATGTAGCCAACTTTAATCTTTTGGTTGGTAAAACGTGAAGCCAACTTTTGTGCGGTTGTCAGGTCACCTCCTCCATTATTGCGCACGTCAATAATGATTCCGTCGCAAACAGCCAGCGTATTTAATGCCAAGTCCAAATTGCCATCGCCTATGCCATTGGAAAAACTCTCACAATAAATATATCCGATGTTATTTTCAAGAATTTGATAAGTTATTCCAGAGGTTATAATATAGTCTTTACCTAAGTAATTGCTTTGGATGCTGTCACTGAAATTTCGAGGATACTTGTCGAACCATTCACGGTACTGAGAAGTGCCCCAGGCGGAACTTAAATTGACATGACCGTCGTGGAGCTCATTCACCATTTCGGAAAGCACTTCAAACAATTGTGCACTTGACATGCCGGGAGCGATTCGTTGTGCATATTCAGCGTGTATCTTATTCCAGTCGAGACCATACTCCTGATGCTTGTATTCGAGAAAACAGTATTGCTCATCGATGATTTTCCAGAGAAGCTCGAAATTATCCGCAGGGGAATTGCCAGCCACATCTTCTCGGATACAAGAACACCCCAAAGTGATTGACAGGATGAGGTACAAGAAAGGTAAAAAAATCTTTTTCATGATAAATCGAAATTAAAAAGGAGACTGAGTACGCAGTGTCTTACTCTGTTTCTTTCCTTTGATAAGGTATAAGTTTCTCACGAATCCGATCATGAAATCATGCGAATAGGTGTGGCTCTTCAGGTTGTTGACTTTGGCCTGCTGTATATCGCAGAGATAACCTATTCTTAGTATGGATTGCTTGATAGGTAAATCGAGGGTGAGCATCTGCCGTAAAGAAGGAGCATTATGGAAAGAAGTGAACAATACGTTCTTTCCTCCGTTCTTCAAGGAGAAAATCTCATAATAAGATTCTCCGTATTCTGGTGAGAACATGATTCCCATGAAAGGAAGATTGATCTGATACCTGGCTACTAACGGATAATTTTTGATACGGAACTTGTAAATAGCCATGGCGGATACAGAAAGATTGGCGTACGCTTTGGCTTGAGCCGGATTATTGGAATTCCTCTGGTTATATACCACTCCACCATTTAAGTCGAACATGGGACCGAATAGAAGTTTGAAGCGTTCTGAATAGCACTTTTGATAATGCAGTGCATAACTCCAGTTGATGAGTCCGCTGTATCCTTTGGCCGATTTGGAGATATTATCCGTATAGGCGAAGTTGATTTGGAACAAGTGTTGGGCTGAAACATTTCCTCCCATAAGTTTGGTCATCCGCATATTCTCCAAAAGGAAACGGACTTCAGGTCCGGTATATTCTAAAGGAGAAAGGTAGGATTCATACACGTTGGCAAATCCGGCGCCTATCATGGCGGTTCGTACGATATGTCGATTCGCTTCCAGGCTGTCTTCCTGTGCTTGAAGTGAAGCAAAGGAAGACAGGAACATAAGAAGGCAAAAAAGTTTTTCTTTCATTGTTTTAGAATAGTTTCATCTGGCCGTCTTCGTTGTCTTCAGAATCAGTGTCTTCGTCGATATCATAATCTTTTTCCTGTTCTGGGGCACGGGTAGGTTCTAATTCTTTCACAGATTCAAGAGTATAGGTAGTAAGTCGTTTCCCTTTTGCTTTGAATCCTTTTACCCCCACAAAGTCACTCGCTTCTATGATAAGAGGTTCACGGAAATCATCAGCTCCTCCGAATAAGACTTGCAGACGTGGATAAACTTCGCTCGTAAGCAGAATGAGTTCATTCTCCTTGTTTTCACCCAAGTAACTCTGTCGTTTGTTGCTGCTTTCAAAACAGAATCGTTTCAAGTACGGATAATTCTGCTGATCGTGGTCGTAGAGAACTGCCGTCCATACTTTCTCAGGGTCAAACTTTTCAATCAGTTCGATATCTGGGTCGTAGTGATTGTTCAAGTCAAAGTCGGTGGTATAGAATTCTCCATTCTTGTGTACCACCAATATCTGGTCGTCACTCTGGAATTCACCCAATAATTGGCCTCGTCCATCGTAGTTCAAGCGGAGGACGTCATGGTCGAACCATACTTTTCTGCCTCCAAGAGTAGAACCTCCCCGATGCTTCAAGGTTATTTTATGCACATCGAATTTGGTCAGCAGATTACCCATGGACTGTCTGCCTTTGATATTGATGCTCTTGAAGTCCTTTTCGAAGACCAGTTTCTTGATATGCGGATTCGGTCGGAGAGTTACCTTGATAACTTCCGCTTCTCCGTTCGGGTTTGCCGTGAAGTACACAATCTTTGAGCCGGGATTACCCTGCGTGATGTCATATTCACGGTCGCGTATCATAGAAGTGATATTGAATCGTTTGATATAGTAGAATCCCTCCTTGCTGTCACGGTAAATGACGTTATAGATGGTACGCTTGTCATTTTTCTTGAAAATGTTGACATAGAGGATATTCTTGCCGACAAATAATTTTTCGCTGATACGTACGATTTTATATTTACCATCCTTGTAGAAGATGATTACGTCGTCGATATCCGAACAGTTGCAGATATATTCATCCTTCTTCAATCCGGTACCGATAAATCCTTCTTCGCGGTTGATATACAATTTCTCATTGGCTTCAATCACCTTGGTAGCTACGATTGTATCAAAACTGCGAATTTCAGTACGTCGTGGGAAGTTCTTTCCATATTTCTCCTTCAGTCGGGTATACCAATCGATCGTGTAAGCGGTGATATGTGCCAGGTGATGGTCTATTTCCTCTATTTCTCCCTTTAAGCGGGCAATCAGTTCATCGGCCTTTTCTTTGTTGAACTTTAAGATACGGGCCATCTTGATTTCCATCAGTCGGAGAATGTCGTCTTTGGTCACTTCTCGAACCATCTGCGGATAGAATGGAGTCAGGCGTTCGTCGATGTGAGCGCATGCTGCATCCATATTTTCTGCCTGTTCAAAGTTCTTGTCCTTATAGATACGTTCTTCAATGAAGATTTTCTCTAATGAGGCAAAATGCAGAGATTCCAATGTCTCATTTCTTTGGATGGTCAATTCCTTGCGAAGCAGTTCCAACGTATTGTCAACGGACTTTTTAAGGACATCGCTTACAGTCAAGAAGTGAGGTCGCTTTTCATTGATGACACAGCAGTTGGGAGAAATGTTCACTTCACAGTCAGTGAAGGCATACAGTGCGTCCAAGGTCTTGTCGGAAGAAACGCCCGGAGCGAGGTGCACCAGAATTTCTACTTTGTTCGCAGTGTTGTCTTCTACCTTACGAATCTTGATTTTTCCTTTCTCGATGGCTTTCAAGATTGATTCAATCAGCGATGAAGTCGTCTTTCCATACGGAATTTCGCTGATGCACAACGTCTTGTTGTCTATCTTGCTGATTTTGGCACGGACACGTATCACACCGCCACGCTCTCCGTCATTGTAGCGAGAAACGTCGATAGCTCCTCCAGTCTGGAAGTCTGGATACAGCTGAAAAGGTTCGTTGTGCAGATAAGCAATGGCCGCATCGCACAATTCGTTGAAATTGTGAGGCAGGATTTTTGAGGAAAGACCTACGGCAATACCTTCTACTCCTTGAGCGAGAAGAAGCGGAAATTTTACCGGCAAGGTTACAGGCTCTTTATTTCTGCCGTCGTAAGAAGCTTGCCATTCGGTCGTTTTCGGGTTGAATACAACATCCAAAGCGAATTTAGACAGACGGGCTTCGATGTAACGGGGAGCAGCGGCACTGTCACCAGTCAGAATGTTACCCCAGTTACCTTGACAGTCTATCAGCAAGTCCTTTTGTCCCAGTTGGACCAATGCGTCTCCGATGGAAGCGTCACCGTGCGGGTGGAACTGCATGGTATGCCCTACAATATTGGCTACCTTGTTGTACCTTCCGTCATCCAATCGTTTCATTGAATGAAGGATGCGTCGTTGAACCGGTTTTAAGCCATCATTGATATGTGGAACGGCACGTTCCAATATAACATACGAAGCATAATCCAAGAACCAGCTTTTATACATGCCGCTTAGTTTATGCTTGACTGCTTCGTCGTTCTGAACTTGTGATTTTTGTTCTGGATTTCCCTCTTTTTCGGGTAGGTTATTTCCTTCTTTATTCTTTTTATCGAAACTATCTTCGCTCATAGATACAAATAGGGTCTGATGATATACACATTATATTGCAAAAATATAAAAAAATGTACACTCTTTAAAAGCTTATACTCTAAATAATTGAGGAACGGTTGAAAATAAGGGATTTTGCTCTTCTGTCCAAGAAATGACTCCCTATCAGCTTTCCATAACGCTATGGATTGGCGAATCACTCCAACTCGGATTCTCCTTGGTAGGTTGAGTGTGCCGTAGGAACATCCTTTCGCAAGGTTTTCAGTACCGGTAGGGTGAGCGGTATGGCCAGAAGGAAGGAGAAAAAGTCGGCGGCAGCCTGGCACATTTCCACTCCCTGCAATCCCAGCATCCTGGGGAGAATCAGAATCAGTGGAATGAAAAAGAGTCCTTGGCGTGCAGAAGACAAGATGATGGCTTGAGCCGGTTTGCGTATGGTTTGAAGCATCATGTTGCATAGGATGACCCAGCTGCCCAACGGGAGGGTGATCAGCTGCCATCGGAGCGTTTGGGCTCCAATTTCGATGACGGCTGCATCTTCTGCACGGAACCATGATACGATTTGGGGAGCGAAAATAAAACCGGCAATGGAGCAGATGGTTAAAAAGATCCATCCGGTCTTTACGCATAACCAGAATCCTTTTCGTACCCGGGTATATAATCCTGCTCCGTAATTGAAGCCGCATACCGGTTGGAATCCTTGTCCGTATCCTATTACGAATGAGTTGATGAACAGACAGATACGGGTCACGATAGATACTCCGGCAATGGCTGCGTCACCGAAACCTCCCGCCGTCACATTCATCAAGATAGTCGAAATGGAAACCAGTCCCTGTCTGCAAAGGGAAGGACTTCCTCCATAGGCGATTTCTTTCAGGTATTCCCATTTCAACGTGAAGTGCTGGAAACGGATGCCCATATTGGTTCCCCGGTTGGCCAGGTAAATCAGCGTGATGAAGCTGCAAAACTGGCTGATGAGTGTGGACAGGGCTGCTCCACGGATGCCGAGGTCGAATACGAATATCAGCAGAGGATCCAGTCCGACATTCAAGACGGCGCCGATGACGATTCCCACCATGGCATGCATGGGATTTCCTTGAAAACGAAGCTGGTTGTTCAAGGTCATGGAAGCCGCCATGAAAGGGGCTCCCAATAAAATGGTGCCCAAATAGTCTTGGGCAAACGGAAGAATCGTTTGGGTAGAGCCCAGACCGATGCAGATGGGAGTCAGATAAAGTAAGCCGACCGCAGCAAAGACAATGCCGGACAAGAAACCCAGAAAGAAGCCGGTAGAAGCCATCTTTTCAGCTTTCTCCAAATTTTGAGCTCCTAAGTTCCGGGATATGTAATTTCCCGATCCATGTCCGAAGAAAAAGCCGAAAGCTTGGATAATGGCCATCACTGAAAACGAAATACCTACGGCTGCAGTCGACTGGGTATTGATTTTTCCTACGAAATACGTGTCTGCCATTACATAAAAGGAAGTAATGAGCATGCTGATGATGGTAGGGATGGCTAATGTGGTGATTAAATGTCCCACCGGTTCCGTCGTCATTCGCGTATGTTTGTCTAACACTCTGTCTTGTTTCATGTCTAAAGAACTTTAACTGATAAGTTCCTCGTCTTTCGGGTTGTAATCAGCCGATGGTTACATTTGTCAGCTTTATTTTCATGCGAAAAAAACAGACAGGTGAAAAACGGAACCTAAAAAAAGAATGTACAAAAGTAGTTTTTTTTCTGCTTGGGGGATATTTTTATGGTCTTTATCCTTGCTTCATAAGATAAATTAATATACCTAAGGCAGTTTTTTGTTTATAATTGCGTATCTTTGTCCCCGACTTTTGTAGAAAAGAATTAAAAAAATTATAAAATATTTAGAAAAATGGCACAAGAAGACGTTTTCAAGAAAATTGTTTCACACTGTAAAGAGTATGGCTTTGTATTTCCATCAAGTGATATTTATGATGGATTAGGCGCTGTTTATGACTATGGTCAGATGGGTGTGGAATTAAAGAACAATATCAAGCAATACTGGTGGCAGAGCATGGTCTTGCTTCACGAAAATATTGTAGGTATTGACTCTGCTATTTTTATGCATCCTACTATCTGGAAAGCTTCAGGTCATGTTGACGCATTCAATGACCCTTTGATTGACAACCGTGATTCAAAGAAACGTTACCGCGCTGACGTCTTGATTGAAGACCAGATTGCAAAATATGATGATAAAATCAATAAGGAAGTAGCTAAGGCTGCAAAACGTTTCGGCGATGCTTTTGATGAAGCTCAATTCAGATCTACTAACGCTCGCGTATTGGAACATCAGGCAAAACGTGATGCGCTTCACGAACGTTATTCTGTTGCAATGAATGCGAACGACTTGAACGAACTTCGTCAGATTATTTTGGATGAAGGCATCGTCTGCCCTATTTCTGGTACTGCAAACTGGACTGAAGTTCGTCAGTTCAACTTGATGTTCTCTACTGAAATGGGTTCTACCTCAGAAGGTGCTATGAAAGTTTACCTCCGTCCGGAAACTGCACAGGGTATCTTCGTAAACTACTTGAATGTACAGAAGACCGGCCGTATGAAGATTCCATTCGGTATCGCTCAGATTGGTAAAGCATTCCGTAACGAAATCGTTGCTCGTCAGTTCATCTTCCGTATGCGTGAGTTCGAACAGATGGAAATGCAGTTCTTCGTTAAACCGGGAACAGAACTTGAATGGTTCAAGACTTGGAAAGCTACTCGTTTGAAATGGCACGAAGCACTTGGTTTCGGTGACGCTAACTACCGTTATCACGATCACGAAAAATTGGCTCACTACGCTAATGCAGCTACCGATATCGAATTCTTGATGCCTTTCGGTTTCAAGGAAGTGGAAGGTATCCATAGCCGTACAAACTTCGACTTGTCACAGCATGAAAAATTCTCTGGTAAGAGCATCAAATACTTCGATCCGGAAATCAACGAAAGCTATGTACCATACGTTATCGAAACATCAATCGGTGTTGACCGTATGTTCTTGAGTATCATGTGTGCTTCATATTGTGAAGAGAAGTTGGAAAATGGTGAAACTCGTACCGTATTGAAATTGCCAGCAGCTTTGGCTCCGGTTAAATTGGCTATCATGCCATTGGTTAAGAAAGACGGTCTTCCTGAAAAAGCTCATGAAATCATGAACGACTTGAAGTTCCACTTCAACTGCCAGTATGATGAAAAAGACAGTATCGGTAAACGTTACCGTCGTCAGGATGCCATCGGTACTCCATACTGTATCACGATTGACCACCAGACTTTGGAAGACAACTGCGTAACATTGCGTAACCGTGATACTATGCAGCAGGAACGCGTCGCTATTTCAGAATTGAACAACATCATCGCTGATAAGGTGAGCATTACAAGTTTGTTGAAAACTTTACAATAAGAATTACGCATGAATAAGAATACGTTTTGGCTTATCACGTTACTTTTCGCTTTTTCTTTTGGATTCTTTTCTTGTTCTGAAGAGACTCATGAAGTGGATCCGTTTGCTGATTGGGCAGGAAGTAATGAATTATATTTAGATTCGATTGTGAGGGTAGCTCGTAACTGCCCGGCTGGTGAAAAATGGAAAATCTACCGCAATTTCAAGAAAGACCCCGTTTTGCCAGAGGGAAGTATCGTTTCTCCAATTGCTTCCAATAGATATGATTCTGTATACGTAAAGATATTGGAAGAAGGCAATGGAATCGTTCCTTTATCTAGTGATACCGTATCTGTAGCTTATCAGGGATTCTTAGTTAATGGTGAACGTTTTGATGGAACTTATACCGGTGAATTCGATCGTGACATTGTCAGCAACTTTGTTAAGTTCGGTGTCGGTGACCGTTTGATTACGGGTTGGACTACAGCAATGATTCACATGAAGGAAAAAACTTTTGCTGAAATATACATCCCTTATCAATTGGCTTATGGAGAAGGAGGAAAAAGTTCAATTCCTGGTTATTCAGTTTTAAAATTCGAACTTTATATCGATGAGGTCATTCATCCCAAAGGTCCAGATGATAGAAGTAGAACGATGAAGTTGAAACAATCATCAGTGAAATAAGCTTATTTTAAATTTATCAAAAACATAGGCAGAGTGAATATGCATATATTGAACTCTGCCTATTTTTTTTGATTTTGTGGTTGGTCTGTTTACGTGTACTCAATGCCCTGCAAATAGCTTGCAGCTGTCGTGGTAGGTAGTGAATGTTGCCTGTCGGTTTATGCTTGTGTGCATAATCTATTTTATGCATGATTGGGTATAAATCCATCTTCTTGCTTCTTCCGACGGGTATAAAATATTAGCGTGTTTAAAAGATAAATAAATGAAAAAACAAATTGACAATGAAATAAATTTGTTGGCTTTGAACAGCTAAATTGGACATTCAGAGAATATTGTTGTGCGACAAGGCTCTTCGTATTTCTATTAAAAAATGGGTGTTTATATTCGCTTGGAAGTTTTGTTAATCGAACTTTAACCGATGGGACAAAATATTTAAATTCGTTTTTTTGCAATATTTTTGTTCTCTAGTAGAATTCAGCCAGACTTTTAAGGGTCTGGTTGCTAAAGTAATAAACAAGAACAGGGAAAGTTGAGAAACTTTCCCTGTATTCTTCTAAAAAATCATTTCTTACAATAAGTCAATAATACACAAAGACTATATGCTTGAATGATTTATTTGAAAGTTAATGCTTTAATATTCAAACAGCTTGTATTATTACTGATAAGATCGTTTGGGTTATTGCATATTGTGATCAATAAATAAATCCACAGCAATTGGATAATGGTCTGATAAGTATTCTGTAGGACCTTCATTGAAGATGAATGCATCAACTGCCAACTGAGCAACTTTTGGAGAAAGCAACAAGTAGTCTAAACGTTCGTTGGTCTTGTTACGATACTCTGGATGACGTGACTGTCCCATTAAAACAGGTGTAGGGAATGTAGTACGTTTTGCAGGTTTTACATATTTTCTACAAATATCAATCAATGGAACTGATAAGAAATGTGATATTACAGAATAATCAAACTGGCCATCTAAAAGATTAGAACTACCATTACCACCATATTTACCTAATAGTTCATACGCATGAGTTTCCATGAAATCTGCATCGTATGGTGAATGAGAGTTCATATCTCCCATTAACATACAGTTTTTTAATTTATTTTCATTGATATACTTTGCAATTTTTGCAGCTTCTTGTTGACGTTTTATGGTATTGGCAGGATTCAGATGGGTAACCAAAATATCGAAGCCGTATGTTTGAATATGTATTAAACCATGACCACAGTCTTTCTCAATCTTATGCTTCAATATAATTGGTTTCTTTGAAGTAACACCTACGGGATATCCATCGGCAATCACAATTTCTGCATATGGATGACCATAACGTGCTGCTAATTGCTTTAATTTAGGGAGATCAAAATTACATAATTCTTGCAAACCTAAAATTTCTGGATCCTGTTGTTTTATCCATTCGACGAAACGATCTTGACGTTCCAAGTCTTCTCCCCAACCAAATCCGTTAAGGATATTGTAAGACATAACTCTTACTTTTTCAACATTTTTTTTCCAGTAGCGTTCGTATTTTACTAATTCTGGATTTTGTGCATATATACTGAGGGCACATAGTGTCATCATTACAGAAAGGAATATTTTTTTCATGGTTATTTTTTACTAATTACAAAATCAAATATTTAAATAATAAAAAGTAATATTGTTGATATTTTTTTGTTTTTATTTATTATGCTATAGTAAAACAAAGTATAATTCTCTTGCATAGAAACAGGTTCGCCAATAAATAAGTGGTACTTTACCTGTACAATAAATTAAAAATGGGATTTATAGGTCTAAGAGTAAGCTTACAAACGTTCTTATGGAAGGTTACTATGCAAAGCACTATATGATAGTTTCTTATTGCAATTTTAAATAAAATCAATAATTAAGAGCCTACAGAACTAAGTCTGTAGGTTCTAATTATTACTTTCAAATATGAAAAAACTATTTTAATAGCCTGGATTCTGTGTCAGGTTAGGATTCACATTCATTTCTGATGAAGGTATAGGCAGTAATGACATCTTAGTATCCCATGAGAACCCTTGAACTTTAGCCCATGTTGATTCTTCAATACCCCAACGGCGAAGGTCATATCCACGATAATTTTCACCTGCGAATTCAGCACGTCTTTCACTACGTATAAATTTCATACCTTCTTCAGCATTGTTAAATGTTACATTTGGTAATACCTTCTCTGCAGATAATCCCGCTTGATTATACTTATCAGGATGTGCCAATGCATAATTACGAGCACGAGTTCTAACCAAATTAAGATATTCAGCACCTTTTTCAAGGTTGCCTGTCTGAGTATAAGCTTCTGACAAATACAGTAATACATTGGCATAACGCATCAAAATGTTATTGATACCAATATTGCTCTGTTCAGGACCATACCATATAGTAAACTTTTGGAAATCTACTCCGACCTCTTTGTTTAAGACCATATCAGAACTAAAAGTAATAGGTTCCCCTGTTGCCTTATGAGTTGTTTTATCTAACGGAGTATAGAAAGTAATATCAAAACGTGGGTCTCTATTCTTCCAAAATTCATCTTTATTATACAACTTGTTAGGATCCTCTTTAATTGAGTTACCGTCAATTAAGGAGAATGAATCTCTTAAATCTGCAGAAGGATGAATATGAGTAATATAATGCTGACCACGACAGAAACCACCATAAGGAGTACCAAAGTAGTGTGAAGCCCAGTTTATTTTATCTTTACTAAAGGAAACTTCAAAAATATTTTCTTTGTTGAACTCATTTTCTTCTCTATAAATAGATTCCAAATCAGGAAGTAGTTCGTAAACTCCCTTATTTGCTAAAGCTACTACTTTTTCACCTTCAGTTATAGCCGCTGCATAATTCTTTGACAACATATGTACAGCTGTTAAAAAAGCATGAGCAGCCCCTTTTGTAGCACGTGATACATCTACTCCTGAACGTGTTTCTGGCAAGTTCTCTGCAGCGAAAGTTAAATCTGGAATAATTACATCTTTAATTATTTGATCAACAGGAGTACGTGCTGGTAATAAAGTTGTTTCATCTGATAAAACAACAGGTTTTAAAATAACTGGCACATCACCGAAAAGACGAATCAAATGATAATACCAAAAACCTCTGATGAATTTCATCTCACCAATAATAGCCTTTTTATCTTCAGGATCAATTTGATCATCAGTCATCTGAGAAACCTTTTCAATACCTACATTGCATCGAGCAATTCCTTTATATGCATATTCAAAAGTTCCTGTTACCATATAATAATCACCCGGATCAAATGCGCCACGTGTATAAGCACTATTGATAGAACTATTCTGCGAAGCATCGTCGCTGCACATATTACCAAACATTAAGACTCCTGTAGCCCAAAAGCCATTTAGATTTGCTAACGGAGTATAACAGGAATTAGCAGCATACGTTGCATGTTGCAAGTTCTGATAAAAACTATTTTCTGACAGTTTGCCAAAAGGTTCCCTATCAAGGAAATCGCTACATGAAGAAAGCATGCCCATACCAACAAGGGCACCTATAATATATTTTTTCATTTTCTTATATTTAAGGATTAAAATTTAATACTAGCACCAACCATAAATGTCATTGCTGATGGATATGTACTTGACCAATAAGGATATTGTGCATAACCACTGATTTCAGGGTCGGATCCAAAGAAATCTTTACTTGTTATAGTAAGAAGATTTTCTCCACTTATATATATTCTGCAATGTGTTTTTCCAAGTACATCAAATGAATAGCCTATCGAAAGATTCTTTAAACGTGCATAACTTGCGTCCGTAAGCAAGAACGAGTTCATTTCATACATAGAGTATGATCCACCCCAAATTACAGCTGGCCACATACCTGGAGTGCCTTCACCTGTCCAGCGATTCTTATACCACCATTTACCATAGTTAATGCCTCCATCATTCAGCCATTTTTCATAAGGCATATACTGTTTCTTACCAAGATCACCTTGCCAGAACATAGAGAAATCGAAGTTCTTATATTCTGCAGATGCTTTGAAACCAAATGAAAGTTTTGGAATAGCATTTCCTAAGATTACACGGTCATCAGCATCGATAACACCGTCACCGTTTTGGTCTTTGAATTTTAATGAACCTACAATCGCACTACCATATTTAGGTGAGTTTTCAATATCTTCCTTACTTGCATAAACTCCTTCCTGTTCCCATCCATAAAAAGAGTCTATAGGATAACCTACTTTGTTGATTAAGGTACAACGGTGACCACCATCACGTACCTCTTGGTCTTTACCATCGCTCAGTTCAACTACTTCATTATGGACCGTACTTATATTCATACCGACAGCATAGCTAAAATCTTTGTTTACCTTGTCCTGCCAATTGATATCCATTTCGAAACCACGGTTAAGAGTCTTAGCAAAATTGACATTAGGAGCTCCCATTCCAACAGTTAAAGGAATAACCTGTTTACGAAGAATATCAGATGTACGCTTTTCGAAATATTCGAAAGAAGCGGTTAAACGATTATTCCATAGTCCCAAATCCAAGCCAACGTTTGCAATAGTAGTTGTTTCCCATTTTAGATCCTTATTGAACAATGAAGAAATATAGTATCCAGGTGCAATGGTATAATTCTGACCTCCAGGGCCTAACATTGTATCTTGACTACTTAACGTTGCAATGGTTGGGTAGTAGCTTGATACAGACTGATTACCTAACTGTCCCCAGTTTACACGGAGTTTCAAATTAGAAATGAAATCACAGTGGAAGAATGCTTCTCTATTAATACGCCACGCAGCAGAAACAGATGGAAATACGCCCCATCTATTGCCTTTAGCGAAACGAGAAGAACCATCGGCACGAAGGTTAAATGAGAATAAATAACGGTCGTCAAAGTTATAATTAATACGACCAAACCAAGACTGCATTGCTACTTCACTCTTACCACCGCCATTACGAGAATCTGTTGCATTTGTTCCACCATTTAGAACCTGCATATTAAGATTTTCAGAAATATAATCGTAAGCAAGTCCCCAAATGTTATCATTTGTAGTCAACTGCTGTGAATAACCAGCCATACCATCAATTGCATGCTTGTCTGAGAATTTGTAATCGAAATATAATAAATAGTCATTCAGCCAAGTGATATCTTTACCTCTTGTTTCCTTATAACTTGAACGAGAATTAGTGTATAAATCGTCTATATTATAAGTTTGGGTGAATTTTCTATTTTCATAAGAGTTGAAATCAACGCCAGCGTTTACTTTAAACTTTAACCAATCTAACAATTGATATTCGGCATATATATTGCCAATAAGATGATAAGCTCTTGTTTCCGGGTTATTCAATTTAGCCATATATACAGGACTTAGCCCTGTTTCTCCTGCATGTGTTCCATAGTCTGGAGTAACTCCGTCTTCTTGAAATAGATTAATGGTAGGGGATGCACTATATGCCTCACCGGCTGAAGTTGAGGAACCATGTTGTAAACTTGTAGTGAAACTAACACTTGTACCAAATCTTAAGTATTTTCCATATTTATTATCAGAATTGAAACGGAAATTAGCCTTATCATAAGAAGTATTCATTAGGATACCCTCTTGATTCATATACCCTCCAGATAAGTAATAATTTGAATTCTTATTTCCACCTCTTGCACTTACGTTTATATTATAGGTTGGTGCAACATCAAACAATTCTTTTTCCCAATTAGTTCCTTTACCGTATGATTTTGGATCATCGGTGAAGAACGGTTTTTGGTCTGAACCTAACCAACGCTGTGCATTATGAATGGCTTCATTCTGAAGTTCAACGAACTCAGCAGCATTACACATATCATAATGTTTTGAAATACGTTGTAAGCCAAAATAGCCGTCAACTTGAAGTTTTGTTTTAGACTCTTCTCCACGTTTTGTTGTAACCAAAATTACACCATTAGCTGCTCGTGATCCATAAATAGCTGCTGATGCGGCATCCTTTAAAACGTTTACAGACTCGATATCAGATGGATTGATGGTTTCTAAGCCACCCTCTACAGGGACACCATCAATAACAATCAACGGTGCATTATCACCAAAGGTACCAACACCACGAACTCTGATTGAGGCACCAGAACCAGGAGTACCGTTGCTCTTAGAGATAACGACACCTGAGAGTTTACCCTGGAGAGCTTGAGAAACAGATGAGCTAGAAACATCTTTCAATTGTTCTGAAGAAACCATTGATACTGCTCCTGTTAAATTTGCTTTTTTCTGAACGCCATAACCAACTACAACAACTTCTTCCAAAGCCTTAGTGTCTTCTTGCAAAACGATGTTGAGCTTTGTCCTGCCATTTACTCTTACTTGCTGGTCTTTGTAACCTACGTAAGATACTTTTAATACAGCATTCTGTGCTGTCTTCAAACTATAGTTACCATCAATGTCTGTAATAGTACCATTTGTGGTCCCTATTTCCATAACGTTTACACCAATCAAAGCTTCGCCTTTGGCATTAGTAATCTTACCGTTAATAGTAATAGATGCCTGGTCTGTAACTAATACACTATTAGAGTCTATTTCAGCAAAAGCAGAAATAGGACTTCCTGCCATCAGTAAACCCATAACTATAGGGGCTGCCTTTAATAAGGAATTACGTCTTACATTTCCTGACTCGGGAACTAGACTACCATGTCTTTCTTTCTTCATTTGTTACTTATTTAAGATATAAAAGGTTTAATTTGTTAGAACAAATATAGGGGCTGTATCAAGGAAACATGGTTCAATAATCTTTTAGTTGTCTCAAAAAATCAATCGAAAAAGCATATAAATTACAAAGTATAGTCAGAAAATCGCTATAAAACTCAAAAAATCGCTATTTAATTCCCTTTTTAGCTAAAAAAATAAATATTATTCCTATGTTTGTACAAACCTCATATGCAAATCTATATTATGAAAATAAATCGTTATATACTTAATATTTTAGGGCTCATACTAATATGGTGTCCTATGTTTGCAGAGAATAATATTAACTATTTTTATTATCCTTTGTCAATAGATAAAGGATTATCTCAAGTTTCTGTGAACTGTATTATACAAGATAAAAGCGGAAATTTATGGTTAGGTACCCGTAAGGGGCTCAATGTCTATAAACAAAATCAGATTACTGCGTTTTTTCACGACGAGAAAAATTGTAATACATTACCTTCTAACTATGTTAACACTTTACAAGAAGACAGTTTAGGAAGAATTTGGGTAGGAACCTCTATGGGACTAGCTATTTTCGACAAAGGGAAAAATCATTTTATTAGGAAAAGCAATCATAAAACTTTTTCATCACTAGCTTGTAAACAAGGTCTGTTCTTTGGTGCGTATGGTAAAGTCATAAAATATGATTATGCTACAGATTCATTAATTTCGTATCCTATAAAAGATGTAAAAACAGGACATTTTCTTAAAAGTAAGATTGTAGATATAAAACAATTATCCAAGCAGAAGATACTTGTTGCAACTCAAATAGATGGTGTTTTCACAATGGATATTCAAGACTATGACTTTAAGCAACTTATAGAGCCTTGTTCTCTTATTATTAAAGCTATATGCCTTACACCCAACCAAAGTATTTATGTTGCCTCTGCCAATAAAGGATTGGAAAAATATGACTTAAGTGGCAAACTTGTAGAAGCATATAACACAAAAAACAAGTTGTTAGATACTAATTGTATCTTAGATATAATAGAGCATAAGGGTATATTATGGTTAGCGACTGATGGCGAGGGGCTAAAGGTTATCAACTTACGAACAAGAGAATTTAAAGAAATAAGGCATGAAGCAGACAATAAATTCACTCCGCCTTCAAATAGTATTCAAACTATTTATATAGATAGGAATGACCTTTTATGGGCAGGTAGTGTAAGAAATGGTGCATTTTGTATAAAAAAGAATTATATACGTACATTTGAAGAAAGCCCAGCAAATGGTTCATATGGTTTATCAAATGCAACAATTCTAACCCTTTATGAGGAAAAAGACGGACTTCTATGGATAGGAACTGATGGAGGAGGTATCAATTTATTTAATCCTAGGACTCAAAAATTTAAACATTTTCCGTCCACATACGATGAAAAAATAGTATCCATCACCTCCATTAATGAGGAAGAATTATTAGTTTATGTCTATCCGAAGGGTATGTTTCGATTCAATAAATCCACCGGGGGATATAGTCCTTTTATTATTGTAAATGAAGAAATTAACAAGCAGGAATGTAATGAGGGCTGTCTTCCTTTAGGAAATAGAGTAGGTAAGGATAAAATCTATATTATTGGCAGAAGATGTTTAGTTTATCGTCCTAGTAAAAATTCATTTACAGAAATATTGGACATTAACCATAAGCCATTTCAAAAATTAGGAATTGAATTAGCTCATTCAAATGATGAATTCTCTTTATTACGATATAATAATCAAGTATACTATGTCTCACAAAAAGATGATAAGGTTAAAAAATTATTTCAAATCCCGAGCGGTTATAGAATAAGTTCTCTTGCCTATAATTACAATCATAAGATTTTAGTAGGAAGCGACCATGGACTCGGAGTTTATGATATGGATACTAAAATTTATAAAGAAATAAAAACAAATCTCTTTTCTAATGTTACTTCTTTAGTATTCGATAATTTAGATCGTCTCTGGATTGGTGCGGACAACCAACTCTTTTCATATGAATTCAATAATGAAAAATTCATACAATATAATTATTCTGACGGTTTCCTTCCTAACGAACTTCTATTTAACTATTTTGATACTATCAAAAAAAAGTATATTTATCTTGGAGGTTCAGCTGGTTTAGTGCAGATTGCTACTTCTATGCCAGTTCCTGAAGTTGATAACCCTAAAATTCAACCGACCGATGTGCAGATTAATGGAGAATCTGTAGAAGAAAAAGAGTTTAAAAAGTTGAAAATAAAATCGGATTATAACTCATTGAGCATAATGGTTGAGATTAATACCAAAGATGTGCTACAGCGCAATTTAATCCGCTATTCACTCATCAAGGGAGGAAACATTCAGACTTTTGATACTTACGACACGCGATATAAATTACCGTCATCGCTTTCGCCTGGTAAATATAAACTCATGGCTTCTTGTATAACCAAAACGGGCGAAATGACACCGGCTATCCAGCTTATGGACTTTGAAGTATTGCCTCCGTGGTACCTTTCTAATGGCTTCTTATTGGGGTTCTATATGGCTTGTCTAATACTGGTTATAGGTGTTTTATTTTATTATCGTTATATTAAAGCGAAGCAGGTGCGTAGAAATATGCATGCCTACAAGCAGCATGTGAATGAGGAGAAAATAGAGTTTCTGATAAATGTGAACCATGAACTCCGTACACCACTTACATTGATTTATGCTCCGTTGAAACAGTTGATGGCAAATAAAGGAAAACAACATTTTAGTCAACAAACACTGTTTGATCTTTTGGAAAAGATCTATCACCAAGCATCGAACATGTATCATATCATTAATACGGTTCTTAATATCAATGAAATGGATTCCCTGCAAAAAGAAGAACTTCGGGAAATGAATGACATCAATACGGTGGTGAGTCAAATAGCAGAGGACTTGAAAAATGAGGCCGAACAGAACGGAATTACGTTTGAATGTGTGTTAGACAAAAGTCTGTCTACCATAGCATTGGACGAATGGAAATGTCAGATTATTTTAGCTAATATTTTACTAGGCATTATTCACTATTATAAGAAACAATCTGTAATTAGAATCCGTACACAAAAAAATTCAAACGGTTATGTCAGCATAACGGTACAGAATGCAGATGAGAACTTATCGTTGGATGAACTAAAACATATCTTTGATAAAGAAATGGAACAAAAGATATCTGAAGAAACTAATGCTCTGGTTTTGTATCATACCAAATGTATGGTGGAATCAATGGGAGGTAGGATTGATGCTTATAATAGCGTAAGTAACGGAGCATCTATTTATTTTGAACTTCCGATAGTAGATACAATCAGTTTGCAGAACGTAATGAATGAGGATTATCAGAAAGCAGGTAAATCTGTTAATATCACCAAAGTCAAGAAGAAAAGTCAGAAAGAATTGAAGAAGCTTAAAGAATATTCTGTACTAGTAGTAGACGATAATGATGAAATGAATCAGTTCTTACATAAAATGCTCATTGAGAGTTTTAAAGAGGTATATACAGCTAATAATGGAAAAGATGCATTAGATCTTTGTTATGCACACAAGATTGAACTAGTCATCAGTGGTGTTACTATGCCGGTAATGAACGGTTTTGAATTATGTAACCAGATAAAAACTAGCGATTTGCTCCATAATACAATTGTAATTTTACTTACTGCTAGATGCAGTGAACAGGACGAGATGTTAGGATATAAAATGGGAGCAGATTGTTATATAAAGAAGCCTTTCGACATGGACTTCTTGCTTACGATGGCTGCTAATCTCATTGCAAGACAAGAGAGATTTACTAGAGAGGTTCTTGGACAGGAAACTACAATTCAAGAAGAAACAAAGTTCAACAGTGAGGATACATATTTCTTGGAAACCATACAAAAGATAATCAATGAGAATTTGTCGAACGAATTTCTTAATCTTGATTTAGTAACTAGTAAGATAGGAATGAGTCGTGCCACGCTCTATAACCGAATGATTAAACTTACAGGAGTAGGAATGAACGAGTACATCACACAGGTTCGTATCGAAAAGGCTGTAGAATTACTTTTGCACTCTAATATGACAGTGAAAGAAATTTCAGAAGAGGTAGGTTTTGCCTATCCTCGTTATTTCAGTACTTCGTTTAAGAACCAAAAAGGCATGACTCCCTCTGAATTTAAGAAACGCTACCAGCAGCAGGAAGAGTAAATTAGCAACATACCCTATTTCTCAAAAAGGTCATGTGTGTGACAAATCGCTCTTTCTCAAATAAATATAGTTGTATAATATAATCATTTATTTCCCTTTGTAAAATATATAGTAAGATTTTGATTCATAAGGAATTTGGCACATTGCCTTATTATCATATACCGAAGCAGTAGTAATTTTTAATGAATGCTTATGCTGTAAAATAGCAAATAATGATGATAGGTAGAAAAAATAAAAAGATGTAACTTTGCAGACGAAATAAAAAATGAAGATGGAAGGAAGAAGAAAATACATAGCTTATTTTTTGGTGGCTGTCAGCATCTTGGTGTTGATGGTCTCCGTATGTCCGCACCATCATCATGGCAATCAGTTCTGCTTGTCGGCACGTTGTACTGTTTGTATGCAGGATAACTGTACCGATGCGCATCATCACTGCGGGGAAGAGCAGGGATGCGAACATGCGTGTACGTTTGCATGCTTGACCCAATTTCATTATTTGACTCCAGACTGGCATACCCATGAGGATGTCAACTGCGACTTCTTTACGATTTTACTCCCTTTGTTGAGTGAAGTCATCTTTTCTTTTTCCCTTGATCAACCTGCTGATTTTGAAGGGCTCTATTTGGAACGGCTCCATGCTCTTCATCTCATCTCGTCCGTAGGCTTGCGGGCGCCACCTTTTATGATGCTTTCTTAAGTCGGCTTTTGCCAAAAGAATGAAGTGGATAACGCTGCATGAAAAGTAGGGTTGTCCTTATCTTATTGAGTATCATAAAATAACCATCAATGAAAAAATACATATTAACAGGAACCTTGGCGGCTTTCTTGCTGGGTTCTTGCCATCATCATGCCCTTCACGATCATGAAGCGGATGAACACAACCATAATGTAGAAACCGCTCAGAAACAGGTAGAAGATGAGCATGAACATGAACATAGTTCCGATGAAGTGGTCATGTCTCCAGAAAAAGCCCATGCGGCAGGTGTCGTTGCCAAAGTGGTGGAACCTGGTGAATTTCGTCGGGTCATCGTGACCGGAGGACATATCTCTTCGGCACAGGGTCATGAGGCTACGGTGGTAGCAAGCGTTTCAGGCATCGTTTCTTTTTCTCATCCCGTAACCGAAGGTATGTCTGTAGGAGCAGGCTCCTCTTTATTAAGTATCTCCGGCGAACATCTGCAAAATGGAGACCCAGTGAAGCGTGCACGCATAGCGTATGAAACGGCAAAAAATGAATATGAACGGGCAGCCAAGCTGGTCGGCCGGAAAATCGTGTCTCAAAAAGACTTTAACCTGATTAAAGAAAATTACGAGAATGCCAAAATCGCTTATGAAGCTTTAGCTGTGAATAAAAGCGGAAAGGGAGTGGCTGTAAAATCTCCCATCGCTGGGTTCGTGAAAAGCTGTTTGGTGAAGGAAGGAGATTATGTCACCGTAGGACAGCCGCTGATAAGCGTTACCCAGACCAATCGTCTGCAATTGAAGGCGGATGTTTCAGAACGTCATTATGCTTTGCTGCATTCCATCGTATCGGCCAATTTTAAGACTCCTTATTCTGACAAAGCCTACTGTTTGGATGACCTGAACGGACGCTTGCTGTCTTATGGCCGTTCGGCAGGAGATGCTTCTTACTATATACCGGTTACTTTTGAGTTTGACAATCGCGGAGAAATCCTTCCGGGAGCTTACGTAGAGGTCTTCCTCTTGTCGGAACCTCTGTCGGGAGTAATCAGCATCCCTGTTTCTGCACTGATAGAAGAACAAGGCATTTATTCTGTCTATATCCAGTTGGATGCCGACTGCTATCGCAAGCAGGAAGTGAAGTTAGGGGCTACGAATGGCAATGAAGTGGAAATCCTTGCAGGTTTGAAGGGCGGTGAGAAAGTGGTGACCGAAGGGGCCTATCACGTGAAATTGGCATCAGCCAACAATGCCATCCCTGGACATACTCATAATCATTAACCTCTCGCTGATATGTTAGATAAGATTATTAAATTTTCTCTTCAAAACCGATTGCTGGTTTTGATGGCTTCCGTGTTGCTTCTGATAGCCGGAACGTATACAGCCTTCCATACAGAGGTTGATGTCTTTCCCGATTTGAATGCTCCAACGGTCGTTGTGATGACCGAGGCGAATGGAATGGCTGCTGAAGAAGTGGAAATGTTGGTTACTTTCCCTATTGAGACGGCAGTGAATGGAGCCACTCATGTACGACGTGTCCGTTCTTCTTCGACCCACGGCTTTTCGGTAGTATGGGTAGAATTCGATTGGGATACGGATATTTATTTAGCCCGCCAGATTGTATCGGAAAAGATTGCGACGGTGGGAGAAAGTCTCCCGGATAATATCGGGAAACCGACCTTGGGTCCTCAGTCGTCTATTTTAGGGGAGCTGCTGATTGTCGGATTGACAGCGGACAGTACCTCTATGTTGGACTTGCGTACGTTGGCCGATTGGACGATTCGTCCCCGCTTGCTTTCTACGGGTGGAGTGGCACAGGTCGCAGTTTTGGGAGGTGATATCAAGGAATATCAGATCTTGCTTCATCCTGAACGCATGAAGCATTACGGAATCACGTTGGGAGAAGTGATGGCTGTCACTCGGAACATGAATACCAATACCAGTGGCGGTGTCATCTATGAATATGGCAATGAATACATTGTCCGCGGTGTCCTCTCAAGTACCGATGTGGAACGTATGGCCAAGGCGGTCGTTAAAACCATCAATGAAGCTCCGGTTACCTTAGAAGATATTGCCGATGTACGTATTGGAGCCCAACAGCCTAAATTGGGAGTGGCTTCAGAAAAAGGCAAGCCTGCCGTGCTGGTTACCGTTACCAAGCAGCCCAATACCGGAACCATCGAATTGACGGAAAAGCTGGAAGCGGCTTTGCATGATTTGAAGAAGAACCTTCCTTCCGATGTTCATGTCTCTACGGATATATTCCGTCAGTCTCGTTTCATTGAGAGCTCTATCGGTAACGTGAAGGAATCGTTGTATGAAGGTGCTTTCTTTGTCGTGATTGTATTGTTCCTGTTTTTGGCCAATACCCGAACTACGTTGATTTCTTTGGTTACCTTGCCTTTGGCTCTGGTCATTGCCGTGCTGACACTTCATGTCATGGGGCTGAGCATCAATACCATGAGTTTGGGAGGTATGGCTATTGCCATCGGTTCCTTGGTCGATGATGCGATTGTCGACGTGGAAAACGTTTGGAAGCACCTGCGCCAGAACCGCCAGTTGCCTGTGGAACAGCGTCTGCCGGTCATTCAGGTCGTATTCAATGCATCCCGCGAAGTTAGAATGCCTATTCTGAACTCCACCTTAATCATCGTGGTGAGCTTCGTTCCCCTTTTCTTCCTCAGTGGAATGGAAGGTAGGATGCTGATACCGTTGGGTATCGCCTTCATCGTTGCCCTTTTTGCTTCTACGCTGGTGGCCTTGACTTTGACTCCTGTGCTTTGCAGCTATTTGTTGGGTAAGCAGAACGACCGGGAAGGTCTTGCCAAGGAAGTCTTTTTGGCAGCGTGGTTGAAGAAGTATTATGAAAAAGGACTGGTATGGTCCTTGGAACATAAAAAAATAGTCGTAGGAAGTACGGTGGGCTTGTTTTTCATTGCGGTAGCCGCCTTCTTTACTTTAGGAAGCAGTTTCTTGCCACCTTTTAACGAGGGATCGTTTACTATCAATGTCAGTTCACTTCCTGGTATTTCTCTTGAAGAATCCGATCGGATCGGTCGGCGTGCGGAAGAATTTCTGCTGACGATTCCTGAAATTCAGACCGTAGCCCGTAAAACGGGACGTGCTGAACTGGATGAACACGCTTTGGGAGTGAACACTTCTGAAATTGAAGCTCCTTTTGAACTGAGAGACCGTTCGCATGCAGAATTGCTGGCCGATGTGCGTGAAAAACTGGCTACGTTAAGCGGAGTGAATGTCGAAATCGGTCAACCTATAAGCCACCGCATGGATGCCATGTTGAGTGGTACGAGAGCAAGTATAGCCATCAAGCTGTTCGGTGATGACTTGAATCGCATGTTCTCTATAGGCAATCAGATAAAGAAAGAGATTCATGAAGTGGAAGGAATTGCCGATTTGAATGTCGAAATGCAGATTGAACGTCCGGAACTGAAGATTGTCCCCAAGCGTGAAATGTTGGCAAAATACGGCATTTCATTGCCGCAGTTCAATGAATTCATCACGGTAAATATGGCGGGTGAAGTCGTTTCTCAGGTTTACGAAAAAGGAAAATCTTTCAATCTGATTGTTCGTGCTTCGGAAGCCAACCGAGGTTCCATTGAACGCATCAACGATTTGATGCTGGATGCAGCCAACGGACAGAAAGTTCCTTTGGCTTCGGTAGCTGAGATTGTTTCATCTATGGGACCTAATACCATTAATCGCGAGAACGTGAAACGAAAGATCGTGATTTCAGCCAATACAAGCGGAAGAGACTTGGGAAGCGTTGTCAAGGACATTCAGCGTTGCATTGACGAAAAGATTCATTTCCCGGAAGGTTATCACGTAGAATATGGAGGTCAGTTTGAGAGTGAACAAGCGGCCAGTCGTGTTCTGACGCTGACCTCTCTGATGAGTATCGTGGTGATTTTCTTGCTGTTGTATGTACAGTTCAAGAATGCCTCTCAGAGCGGAATCATCCTTTTGAATCTTCCGTTGGCATTGATAGGCGGCGTTTTTGCCTTGTTCATTACCACGGGAGAGATGAGTATTCCCGCTATTATCGGGTTTATCTCCCTCTTCGGCATTGCTACCCGTAATGGAATGCTTCTGATCAGTCATTATAACCTGCTTCGGGAAGAAATGAACCTGTCGGTGCGTGAAAGTATCGTGCAGGGCTCTTTGGACCGATTGAATCCGATTCTGATGACAGCCTTGTCTTCTGCTTTGGCCTTGATTCCATTGGCTTTACGCGGAGAGCTGCCGGGCAATGAGATTCAGAGTCCGATGGCTAAGGTCATTTTGGGAGGGTTGTTGACATCTACCTTCCTGAATGCGTTTATTATTCCTATTGTATACGAATTGATGAATAGAAAGAAAGTTAACTCCGTTAAAAACGAAAACGAATGAAGAAAATATGGACATTAGCCGTATGCACTGCTTTCTGTTGGAACGTCCAGGCTCAGCAGATTGAATCGGTATTGCGGCAGATAGAACAAA
Source organism: Phocaeicola sp. (assembly GCA_020026225.1). Taxonomy (GTDB): domain Bacteria; phylum Bacteroidota; class Bacteroidia; order Bacteroidales; family Bacteroidaceae; genus Phocaeicola. The sequence continues at coordinate 26,660 of JAHHQU010000030.1, forward strand.
ATAACAAAGAATTGCAGGCTCAGCAGCAGTTGACCGATGCTGCCAAGATGGAAGTCAGCACACAGAACTACTTGAATGATCCCAATGTATCTTATAGTCCCTTCTTTCAAAAAGGAACAGACGGAGTGGTCAGTTCAGAAATGGTGGTAAGTATGGGATTTGATTTTCCCACTTTGTATGTAGGGCGTCAGAAAGCGGGCAGATTGCAGAAAGAAATGCTTGACCGCCAATTGCGTACGGTTCGCCGTGATGTCTTGCTGAAAGCCAAGGGACTTTGTCTGGAACTGGTCTATTTGAACAAGGTGCATGAACAGCTTCAGGCCCGTCAGAAAAATGCAGAAGAACTGTTGGCTCTCTTTGAAAAACGCTTGGAAGAAGGTGATGCGAATGCCTTGGATGTCAATAAGATCAAGATGGAACGCATGAATGTGCAGACGGAAGTGGCAAGGAATAATGCAGCCCATCGTGCCGCTTTACAGCAGTTGCTGGCCATGAACGGCAATTTGCCGTTGGAGGGTGACTTGACAGATTATCCAAGCGTTGAAGGAATCCGCGATTACAATCAGTTGTATGACGAAGTGATGGCTACGGATGCTTCCTTGCAGACCGCTGATGCTGCCGTACGTGCTGCAGAAAAGAACGTATCCGTCAGCAGACAGCAGTGGATTCCGAAAATAGAGTTGGGCTACCGCCGCAACACCAGTTTGGATGAGAAGTTTCACGGTATGCTGATTGGGGGAAGTATTCCCATCTTTTCCAATCGCAAGAAGGTGAAGATAGCCAAGGCACAAGCCATTGGTGCACAGTTGAATTATCAGAATGCACGTCTTCAGACGGAAGCGGTGATACAAGGTCAGTTCAATGAAATCCAGCAGCTGAAAGAAGCTATGGAAGCGTATGATGTTCCTTTGATGCATGAAACCCTTGACATGCTGAAAGAAGCCGTTACGGTAGGTCAGTTGTCGGTTATCACCTATTACGTTGAGGCCGACAATGTATATAAGAATCTGGCTGCTTACATGGAAGTGGAAAGACAATATCAGCAATTGATGGCCGATGTGTATAAGAACCGTCTGTAAGGTAAACGCAAAGGCTGGTAAATAAAAGAACCCGTTGGTAGGGATGATTTGATGCATCTCTGCCAACGGTTTTTTTAGTATGAAGGGGGATTAGAATTCGTCCGCAGCATACAGGGAACTGAACGTATCTTGTTTCCAGTCCAGAATTTCTTCTGGTTTGAAGAAACGTTTCAACTCGATTTCAGCAGCCTCATGCGAATCGCTGGTATGCACAATGTTTTCTTGGAAGCTCAAGCAGTAGGAACCACGGATAGTACCCGGGTTTGCATTGCGTCCGTTGGTAGGTCCGGCCAAAGCACGAACGGCTTCTACCGCACCGACTCCTTCCAAGCATAAAGCCACGACAGGAGCTACTCTCATGGAATCTTTTACCTGTTGGAAAAAAGGTTTGCCGCTCAGATGAGCATAGTGTTCACTCAACAGTTCATCTGTGAGCTGCATCATCTTCATGCCGCATATACGGAAGCCTTTCTTTTCAAAAATAGAAATGATTTCACCGATCAAAGCACGCTGAACGGTGCAAGGTTTTAATAGAACCAAAGTTTTTTCTAAAGCCATATTAGGTATTGTTTTTAGATTAATATAACGGTGGGGCTTGGTAGAATCCTCTTTGAAGGGGCGGATTCTTTTTAACCCCGGGTAAAGATACCATTTTACAAGGACTATCTCCGTCTTTTCTTGTTTTTTCCTTTCAAACCGTGGTAAATACTTCATAAAAGATAGCCGATGGGTCAAGAACCTTGGAGGAGGAATGAATGCAGGTCGGTGGGACAAGGCAAAAAAAAGGAGTACCGCTGTACTCCAACCTTTGTTAACCTTAAATCTAAT
>JAHHQU010000031.1 GCA_020026225.1 Phocaeicola sp.
GAAGTTCGGCTATACAGCGCTCTTTTTTAAAAAAAGGGTGATTTGACACACCCTCCTTTATTTTGTTGGATGAAGAATGTCTTATAAAAAAGGGCATACGCCCTTTTTTTGTGGTTTGTATGTTTATTGTTTACGCTCCGCTTATTTCTTTAACCATTTGTCTAACCAGTTGAAGAAGGTACGTTGCCATAGAATACCATTCTGTGGCTTCAATACCCAATGGTTTTCGTCAGGGAAGATCAACAACTGAGCAGGAACGCCTCTCAATTTAGCTGCATTGAAAGCGGCCATACCTTGTGAAGCTAAGATTCGGAAGTCCTTTTCACCATGGATACAGAGAATAGGAGTATCCCATTTGTCGACGAACAAGTGCGGTGAGTTGGCATAACTGCGCTGCACGGCTGGATTATTCTTTTCCCAGTATGCACCGCCCAAATCCCAATTGGTGAACCAGAGCTCTTCAGTTTCAACGTATTGCTGGTGCATGTTAAAGAATCCGTCGTGTGCAATGAAAGCCTTGAATCGTTTGTTGTGATGTCCAGCCAACCAGTATACAGAGTAACCTCCAAAGCTGGCTCCCACACAGCCTAAACGATCTTTATCGACATACGGCTCTTTAGCAATATCATCGATGGCACTCAGATAGTCGTCCATGCAATGTCCGCCGTAATTGGTACTGATTTCTTCCAACCATTCCATACCGAATCCCGGTAAGCCACGACGGTTTGGTGCGATGATGATATAGTCATTGGCTGCCATAATTTGGAAATTCCAACGATAGCTCCAGAATTGGCTTACTGGACTTTGAGGACCACCTTCACAGAATAATAAAGTTGGATATTTCTTGTTCGGGTCAAAATTGCTTGGATAGATAACCCATGAAAGCAAGTCTTTACCATCTACTGTTTTTGTCCAGCGTGGTTCTACTTTACCCAAATTCAACTGTTTGAAAATAGCATCGTTTTCATGAGAGATTTGAGTCACTTCCTTGTTGCTTAAGTTGACGGTAAAGAGTTCATTAGCGTGACTGATAGAATGACGAGTGGTGAGCAACTGTCCCTCGTTGATCATGGCTACTGATGCATAGTCGTACATTCCTTCAGTAACCTGGTTCACTTCTCCCTGGAGGTTCGTCTTATGAATCATGCTTGTGCCATGCCATACTCCTGTGAAGTACATGGTCTTGCTGTCAGGAGCCCAGCAGTAAGTATCAACACCTGATTGGAATGATTCGGTTACATAGCTCTTCTTGCCATTGCTTAAATCCATTACACAAAGACGGTTGCGGTCACTTTCATATCCATCGCGTTCCATGCTTTGCCATGCGATGAATTGTCCGTCGGGAGAGAACTGAGGATTGGTGTCGTATCCCATGTTCTTATCTTTTGCATCTTCTTTGCAGAGGTTGCGTGTTTGCTTGCTTTCCAAGTTGTACAAGTAGATGTCTGAATCTGTAGAAATGGCATATTCCAATCCTGTCTTTTTACGGCAGGTATAAGCTATCTGTTTTGAGTCAGTGCTCCACGCCAACTGTTCGATACCACCGAAAGGTTTCATCGGAGATTCGTATGGCTCACCTTCCAAGATGTCCTGTGCTTCACTAACCTGGTTGCCGTCAAAAGAAGCGAGGAATGGATGTGGAACGGTTTGAACCCATTCGTCCCAATGCTTGTACATCAAGTCGTCGATAACCAATCCACTTGCCTTGTCTAAGTCTGGATATTTGTCGAGAGTTGTTTGACCGTACTTTACTTGTGCGATGAAGAGAATCTTGCTTTCATCTGGAGAAAAGGCAAAGCCCTCAATATCTTTGTCGAAATGAGTTAGCTGTTTGCGTTCACTACCATCGGCATTCATTTCCCAAACCTGTCCTTCTTTCAAGAAAGCAAGTTTGCTGCCTCCCTTGATCCATGTCGGCTGACCTTCGCTGGCAGCGGTACGGGTAAGAAGTGTATTGTTAGAACCATCTGCATTCATTACATAAATTACCAAGTGGCTCTTGTTTTCTTTCACACTATAGTATGAAACGGTATAAGCAATCTGCTTTCCATCGGGTGAAACCGCTGAGGCACCGATACGCCCCATTGCCCACAAGGCTTCCGGTGTGAGGCGACCGTCCTTTACTGTAATTTCCTGCTTACCGATGATAGGTGCATCGGTAACGGCCTGTTCTGTACCTACGCAGGCTGAAGAAGCCAACATGAGTGTAGCAGCTGTCATGGTCATAAAATTTTTGTTCATATTCAAATAGAGATTTAGTGTTATATAAAGGAAACGTGTCATCCAGAAGCATCTTGTCCTCTGAATGACACGTTAAAAGTTTTATAAGGTCAGCCAGGACCGAATAAGAATTTCTGTTTATTTCTTATTCATGCGTTCCTGACGTTCTTTTTGCAAACGTTCCTGTTCTTTCTGCAATGCTTCCAACTTTTCCATCAAGCTGCTTGTCTTTGGTTTTGAAGGAGCTTTCTTGTTGGCTTCCAGCTGTGCAAGAAGTTTCTTCTCATCAGTCATACGACGCATAACCCACATGGTGATGATACCAATCAAACTGGAGATGAAGTAGTAGTAGCTCAAACCTGAAGCGTATTCATTGAAGATGAAGAAGAACATTACAGGCATGATGTACATCATCCATTTCATTGCAGCCATTTGTGGGTTGTCTCCCATGCTCTGCTGTTTCATCATGATGAGCTGGTTGATTACGGTCGCTGCAGAGAACAACAAGCAGAACAAGCTCAAGTGGTTGCCCAACAAAGGAATGCTGGTGCTCCAGCTGATGAGGTCATCGTATGCTGAAAGGTCATCTGCCCAAAGGAAACTTTGCTGACGTAATTCAATCGCATTTGGAACGAAGAAGAATAACGCCATAAAGACAGGAGTCTGAATCAGCATTGGCAAGCATCCACCCATCGGACTTACACCATACTGGCTGTAAAGTCCCATTGTTTCCTGCTGTTTCTTCAACGCGTCTTCTGGTTTTGGATATTTTGCATTAATCTTGTCAACGTACGGTTTCAGGGCACGCATCTTAGCAGAAGAAAGGAATGACTTCCAAGTGGTAGGGAGTACCAACATCTTTACGATGATGGTCATGAGAAGGATTACGATTCCCATGCTCAAGCCCCAACCTTTTAACCAATCGAACAATGGAATGGTGAACCAACGGTTGATCCAACGGATGATAGGCCATCCAAGGTATACCAAATCTTCAAGTTCCGGATCGTTGCTGTTAAGGCACAGCTCGTTGCTGTCGAGCAAAGTCTTGAAGTGGTTTGGACCGAAATAAAATTGGAAGTTGCTTGGTTTTGTGCCAGTCGGATCAAATGAAGCCAACATGTCGGCTGAATAACTCTTCATATAGCCACTGCCTTTCTGCTCCATTTTTGATTCGAGAGTTGCTTTTTCGAAATTATTTTCTGCAATTAAAACGCTAGAAAAATACTGGTTCTTGAAAGCTACCCAATCCAAAACTTCAGGAATTGTTTCCTTTTCGTCTTTGGCTTCACTCAAGTTATCAAAACTGTCGTCACTCGGCTTATAGGTAAGTGAAGTGTATCGCTGCTCGAATGTATAACCTTTTTCCATTTGACGAGCACGCAGTTTCCAGTCAATGTTCATTGATTTTACAGACGGAGAGAAGAAGTTCTGCATACCGTGTGCTTGAACGCTTAAGTTCACTACGTATGAGTTGGGCAACAACTTATAGTTGAAATCCAAATGTGCACCATTGGCTGCATTCAGACGCATGGTCACTGTTGAATCTGTAACATTTGTTGCTTGAAAATATAGCTGATCGCTCAGGATATTTTCGTTCTTTCCTTCTAAACCGATATTCAGTGAAGCGTCTTCACCGTCGAAAAGGACCAATGGCTGTTTCTTCTGGTCTTTGTAGTTTTTCAAAAGGGCTTTGCTGACACGGCCTCCCTTGTTAGTCAATGTAAGTTCTACCAACTCATTGTCCAGCTTCACAAGCTGCTCCTCTCCTTGAGTCGCATTGAAGAACAACGAAGTTGAGTCAATCTGCTTAGCCAATTGTTCGGCTGCAGCTTCCTGTGTTTTACGGAGTTCTTCTTTCTGCTGGATAACCTGCTGTATAGAATCTTGATAGTGCTGCGCACGTGCTCTTTCTTCTTGATTAGGGGTGTTGTAGATACCAAAACCTACAATAACCGTACCAATCAAGATAAATCCCACTAACGTGTTTTTATCCATTTCTTTCTTTTTATCTTATTTTTATGTTATTACTTGTCAATAGCCGCTTTGATGAATGACAGGAACAACGGATGTGGTTTTAATACAGTACTGCTGTATTCAGGATGGAACTGTACGCCAACAAACCACTTCAAGGTTGGAATTTCAACGATTTCTACCAAACCTGATTCTGGGTTGACGCCTGTACATTTCATGCCGGCAGCTTCAAACTGTTCTTTGTATTCGTTGTTGAATTCATAACGGTGACGATGACGTTCCTGGATGTGTTCGCTCTGATATGCTTCATAAGCTTTAGAGTCCTTGTCAATAACACATTCGTAAGCACCCAAACGCATTGTGCCACCCATATTGGTGATAGCCTTCTGCTCTTCCATGATGTCAATTACGTTATGAGATGTCTTTTCATTCATTTCGTAGCTGTTGGCATCTTCAAATCCCAATACGTTACGAGCGAATTCGATGGTGATGCATTGCATACCCAAGCAGATACCGAATGTTGGCACATCGTGTGTACGGCAATACTTGATGGCAACAAACTTACCTTCAACGCCACGAGGACCAAAGCCCGGACCGATAATGATACCGTCCATGTCTTTTAGTTCTTCTTCAACGTTTGCGTCTGTAAGCTTTTCGCTGTTGATGAAATGAATCTTCGCTTTGCGATCGTTGTAAGTACCAGCCTGTGAAACGGCTTCCAAAATAGATTTGTAAGCGTCCTGTAAGTCGTATTTACCTACCAGACCGATGTGAACCATTTCTGTAGCTTTGTGACGACGGTCCAAGAATGCTCTCCATGGGCCGAGTGATGGAGTTTCACCTACAGGTAATCCCATCTTCTGAAGAATGATACTGTCCAAACCTTGTTCCTGCATGCGAAGAGGAACTTCGTAGATAGTAGGCATGTCTAAAGACTGGATTACAGCTTTTTCGTCTACGTTACAGAACAAGGCAACTTTCTTGCGAAGGCCAGTGCCTAATTCGTGTTCTGTTCTTAATACCAAAATGTCTGGCTGGATACCCAATGACTGCAATTCTTTAACAGAGTGCTGGGTCGGTTTTGTCTTCAACTCTCCGGCTGCAGCCAAATAAGGAACATAAGTAAGGTGTACGCATAAAGCGTTCTTTCCCATTTCCCATTTCAACTGGCGGATACTTTCCAAGTATGGCAAAGATTCGATATCGCCTACAGTACCACCAATTTCAGTGATGACGAAATCGAATTTGTACTTGTTACCCAATAATTTCACATTACGTTTGATTTCGTCTGTGATGTGAGGAATAACCTGGATAGTCTTGCCTAAATAATCTCCACGACGTTCTTTGTCGATTACACTTTTGTAGATACGTCCAGTGGTAATGTTGTTGGCCTTGGTAGTTTGGATACCCAAGAAACGCTCATAATGACCGAGGTCTAAGTCGGCTTCATGGCCATCAACGGTTACATAGCATTCACCGTGTTCATAGGGATTCAGAGTTCCTGGATCGATGTTGATATACGGGTCGAACTTCTGAATAGTAACGCTGTAGCCTCTGGCCTGCAGCAACTTACCAATAGATGATGAAATAATACCCTTACCTAATGAAGAGGCAACACCACCTGTTACGAAAATGTACTTTGTTTCTGCCACAATATGTTTGTTTAAAAATTTATTTTTTTTAGAACTGCTTCTACAAGGTTGCAAAATTATAAAAAAAAGCCGAAAGTCAAGGCATATTGGTTTAAAACATTGTAAAACTAACCTACTTTTTTCTGAATTTTCTGCCAAGTTTTATTTTGCAATGTCTAAAAGAATTAGAAATAATTGTATTTTTGCACCAAAATTCAAACTCGTATGAAAAAACTGGAAATGTTATCACTTTTGCTCATCATATTCAGCAGTTCGTTCGCTCAGAATGTAACTTTGACTAATGATTCTATCGTAGACCAATCCAAGTTGGTCGTGCTTCCTGACAGTTTGAAAACAGGGGATGGAGAAAATGCAGATTTTTTCGAATTGATGAGGGATTCCGACTTGGTACCCATGGATCAACCATTGTCTGTTCAGGACTCTTTGAAAAGAGATACATTGACGCAGCCCGATAGGGAAGTTCCTTCCGATTCTTTACGGCCGCTGATCCGATTGGATGTAGTGATGCCTCTGCCGTCAGAAATTGACTCTATATATGAGGATTCGATGCATATAGATTCTCTTGTTTCCAATAGCTTCCAATCGGATTCTTTAATCATGGATGCCCTTGTAGTGGATTCAGTCCTTTTGGATGATATGGCGGTTGATTCAACTTATGAAGTACGCCGCAGGGCCTTTCTGCGTGATTCTTTACGATTGGATTCTTTGCGCAAAGATTCTTTACGGATGGATTCAATACGTTTAAAGCAGATTGCCGACCGAATTGCAAAAAAACAATTGGTTTCTGTATTGAGACTTCATCGCATCATGGACAACTTCCGAACTGATTATGAAGCTGCTTTGGAACGTTGGAACGATTATTATCTTACGTACGATGAGGTGACGATGAAACCGGAATATTATAAGTTTGTAGTGCCGTTGACGTATTATACATCGTCTATTCGCAAGGCAGGAACTATTGAGGGATGGGAGCCTGAAGATATCTTGTCAAAGGATAGAAAGAAGCGCGAAGAACGAGTACGTTTAACTCTTCCAGATCTTCGTACATCTAGAATCATCGTCGATGAAGTTGATAAGCAGCTACTTAACTTTTATGTGAATTATCCAGAAGAAGTGAAGCACAATGAGACGGAATTTGCCGACATCTCTTTGCTGGCTGATGAAGACATGGTGGCTGGACCTCGTGAAGAGAATATCCTTGATAAAGCTCAAGTAGTAGGAGTAGGAGGCGTTTCAGAATCGGATTTGGTTGTGTATCGACCGAATTTCTGGACTTTCGGTGGAAACGGTTATCTGCAGTTCTCTCAGAATCATATTTCAGACAACTGGTACAAAGGGGGAGAAAGTACGAAATCCTTGCTCTCAGGTTTGGTGTTGTTCGCTAATTTTAATGACAAACAGCGTATTCAGTTTGAAAACAAGTTGGAATGGAAACTCGGTTTTATTACAGCTCCTTCTGATACCATGCACTCTTATAAGGCAAACAATGATATGTTCCGTTTGAACTCTAAGTTCGGTTTAAAGGCTGTAAGCAATTGGTATTATACTTTGTCTGTGGACTTCAAGACACAGCTCTTCTCCAGCTATCAGACGAATACGGATAATTTGATTTCTGCTCTTTTGTCACCGGCTGAATTGAACGTAGGTCTTGGTATGGACTATAAATACATAAAAGATGGAATCTGCAACTTGTCAGTCTTGATTAACCCGATCAACTACACGTTGTATTCTGTGCTGAATGATGACGTGGATCCTACGAAGTTTAACATTAAAAAGGGACATAAACATGAAAATGTGTTCGGCTCACGTTTCGAAGCCACATTGAAGTGGAAGATCTTTACTCCTTTGGTATGGGAATCTCGTCTTTCGTATACCACGAATTATGATAAGGCGTTGGCTGAATGGGAAAACTCGTTTACTTTCGTTGTCAACAAATACCTTTCAACGAAGCTCTTTGTCAATGGACGATTTGATGACGGTGTGAAGCGTAAAGAGGGACAGAGTTACTTTCAGTTGCAGGAAATACTCAGCTTTGGTTTAAATTATACTTGGTAAAAATATTGATTATGTTTGAAATGCCTTCTTTCGTTCAGATATTGGACTTTATAGGAACTTTTGCATTTGCGATTAGTGGTATTCGTTTGGCTTCAGCCAAGAGCTTTGACTGGTTTGGAGCTTACGTTGTAGGTTTGGCTACGGCAATCGGTGGGGGAACCATCCGTGATTTATTGCTGGATGTTACTCCTGCATGGATGCAAGATCCCATGTATTTGCTTTGTACCGCTTCAGCAATGCTATTCGTGATCCTTTTCCGTCAGATTCTTATTCACTTGAACAATACTTTCTTCTTATTCGATACCATTGGTCTGGCTTTGTTTACTGTAGTAGGAGCAACAAAAAGCATTGATTTAGGATATTCATTCTGGGTGGCTATCATAATGGGAAGCATTACCGGTGCTGCGGGTGGTGTGTTGCGTGATGTGTTCATTAATGAAATCCCGCTTATTTTCCGTAAAGAAATCTATGCGATGGCTTGTGTGATTGGAGGTATTGCCTACTGGTTGTGCTCGCTGATGGGTATGGAGGCTTATTTGGCACAGATAATCTGTGGAGTAACGGTCTTCGTGGTTCGTATCATTGCTGTGAAGTATGAGGTGACTTTACCGATTTTGAAGGGAGAACCAGAATGATGGGATGGTCGTTGTTCTGTGGTCTTTGTTTCTCTTTGGCTTCAATTGGAACGGTTTCGAGTGATAGTTTGAAGGTAGAACGATTGCTAGGTGGCATTCCATCCGATGAAACGGTAAGTAATTCAATAGTATATTTTGCAAAAGACTTTCAAGGTACTCCTTATTTAGGGGGTACGTTGGAAGCCTTTCCTTCCGAACGCTTGGTCGTGCGAACGGACTCGGTAGATTGTACTACGTTTGTGGAGTATGTTACTGCTTTGGCAATGACTCATCAGGAAGGCATTCGGACTTATTCAGCGTTTAGGAAATGCTTACAACAGTTGCGCTATCGAGAAGGAAAAATCCGGGGTTATGTGTCTCGGTTGCATTATTTCTCCGATTGGATACAAGATAACGTTCAGAAAGGAATCTTAGAAGAAGTCACTTTAGATTCTCCTCATGAGTACCGTTCCGTGTCTTTGAACTTTATGACTAGGCATGTTTCTTCTTATCCAATGTTGTCAGCCAATCGGCAGTTGGTGGAGGAATTGCGAGAAGTAGAAAATAAATGGCAGCATTTTCAGATGCCGTATATTCCCAAAAATATTTTAGGAGAAGGAAAGAAGGTCTTGAAGATAAATGATGGGGATATCTTAGCTTTGGCTACAAGCATTAAGGGCTTGGATGTAGTTCACGTCGGTTTCGCTTTTTGGGTGAATGGAAAATTACACTTGCTGCATGCATCTTCTGTGAAGGGAAAGGTTTGGTTGGATGCTGTCCCGTTAGTTGATTATTCTAAACGAATAAAGTCGCATATCGGTGTTCGGGTACTTCGCTTTCATTGATAACTTATAGGCTTTTCTTCTTTTCAATTTTTGCATGGGAAAAAGCTCTTGGGATGAAAGTTAATCTTCAGCCATTGCTGATTTGTGCCTTTTTGAATTAAATGTGTGGAGTTTCTTATTCAGATGTTCATGCAAAACGATAACAATAAAAGCGTTCACTTCTGCTCGATACAGAAGCGAACGCTTTTATTGTTATTTCTTATATTTGCTAATCTTTAGCAGTGTTGCTTTCTTTAGCAGTGTTGCTTTCTTTGGCAATGTTGTCTTTTATGTTTGTCTTTGCAACCTTGGAAATTGCCTTTACAAGTCGCTTTCTTCCCTTTGCAGCAAGGATTTGCCTTTTTGTTATATCCAGTTTGGTCTTGTGCTTTGAAGAGAACTTCCAGTTGGCGACTATTCAGTACCTTTTTGAATTTGGCATAATATTCTTTTTCGGTATCAAGGACTCTCTGACGGCGCTCAAAAGAATTTTCAATGCGTTTGGCTCTTTCTTCATCGGTCATATCCTTTCCGGCTTTCGAAAGACGAGTTGATGTATAGCAGGCTGCAATCTCTTCCAAATATTCTTTATAAAGAGGAGCAAATTCAGCACTCTTTTTATCGTCCAATACCAGCTTCTTTTGCATCCGTTGTACGCGAAGTTCCAACATTTGTTCACGCTGATTCTCTTTTTGGAGGTTCTTGCTTGTTGTGTTCTGTGCAAAGAGTACAGGGTAACTCATGAGGGCGGTAGCCATAACAGTCAGAAAAAATCTTTTCGTTTTCATTTCTTTCAGTTTTAAATGTTTGTTAACAGTTGTTTTACGAGACTCTCAAAGTTTTTTTAGTCTCATTTGCAACTTGGATAAAGAAACGAAGTAAAGGTTTAAGACGTGTGCTGACATTTAACGTTGCATAACATCTTTGTACGCAAACTTTAAAGTAGCTAAATTTTCAATATTGATTCCAACTACTCATCTCCTCAAGGCTTTTACGACTTTTTTTACGAGTTTTACCCTCTGCATATCCTAAACTAATTAAAAGTGGAACTCGCTTGTTGCTGATTCCCAGTAATTTCTTTACCTTCTTCTCATCAAACCATCCTATGATGCAAGTCCCCAAGCCGAGTTCAGATGCTTGCAGACAGAAGTGCTCTACTGCGATGCCGATGTCCAAAAGGGAATATTCCTTATCCTTGATGACACTCCCAATGCGAGCGATGAAATTCATTTTCTCTAAGGTTACCGCAACGATTACTGGAGCTTGGCTGACCCATTTGTTCATGCCCATTCTTGCTGCTGCAGAGGTCATTTCCTTAAGTAGGTTTGGTTGATCGACAACTATGAATTTCCAGGGCTGTGAATTGCACGCTGATGGAGCTAATCGTGCAGCTTCCAAGCATTCGGTAATCAATTCCCTTTTGACGGAAATACTTTTATATTTACGGTCGCTTTGTCTAGAAGCGATTAATTCAGCAAATTTCATTTTCTTAGTTATTTGAGGGTTAGCATTCTTTGTACAAAGATATTTTTTTCGTAATAAAATGCAAGTGATGCACAGATGTTCGAGGGGACCGAAGTACTGTGGAGTTTCTACTTGCGATGAATTCGTTTGTAGATTAGCCAATTCAGAACCGTTTCCTTCTTATTTCAATCCAAAAGGTACTGTGGATTTCAGGCAAATACTTTTTCCCGTAACCGGATGAGTGAATTCAATTTCGGATGCATGTAAGTAGAGCCTGTCTGCGGGTTTCCCATACAATGTATCACCTTTAATCGGACAATTTAATCCATTGGGATGGGCAGCATGCACTCGGATTTGGTGTGTGCGGCCTGTCTGCAGGTCGAATTGAACGAGTGAAGCATTACCTTTTGTGGCAAGAACTGTATAAAATGTGATCGCTTTTTTCCCATGTTCATAACTTACCATCTGACGGGGGCGGTCATCGGGATTCGGACAAAGTGGAAGGTTTATGCAACCTTTAGACACTTCGGGAATACCGTCTAAAATGGCGGTGTAGACCTTGCGTATTTGTCGGCTCTCGAATAAGTCTTGGAGTTGTGCATGGATTTCCTTGGTCTTTCCGGCTAACAGTAATCCTGAAGTAGCCATATCGAGTCGGTGGACAAGTAGAGGTCCTGTAGCTTGCGGATAGCGTTCTTGCAATCGCTGGTGAATGGAGTCCAATTCTCCCTTTCCTGGGGTAGATAACATACCAGCTGGCTTCTCTATCACTACCAACCATTCATCCTCGTAAATAATGGTTAGTGGCGTGGCATGATGGATATTTTCTTCCAAAGGATTCTTTTCGATGGGTAATCCTACCAACATGTGCTTCAAAATCGGTTCACATTTGCTTTTGCACGAAGGGTAGAATTGTCCGTGGTGCCGAATCTCTTCTTTAGGAGATTCTCCCCACCAGAATTCACCCATGGCCAAGGGTTTCAAATGATTCAAGTAGGCATATTGCAGCAGTTTGGGTAGGGCACATTCTCCGGCACCGGCAGGTGGTATTCCTTGTCGGGTTTCGGCAAATATTTCGCAGAGGTCTTTTGTTCCCCCGAATGCATTTAGCATTTTGAAATGCTTGAAAAGTTTCATCTGCAAAGCAGCGGAACGGTTTTTCCGTTCTTGTTTCATTCTGCTGATTTCTACTTCCCAAACGTTTAAATCCTCGTCTTTTTGTGCAACTTCTTCTTTCAACCGGCGTTCTAAGCGTTTGAATTCAGCTTTCTGAAACTGACTCTCATTGATGAGTGTCTGAAGAAGTTTGGGGTCACTCGTGGCTTTACGTTTCTCGTCGCGTAGCTTTTTTGCTTCTTTCAAGGCCTTGCGTGCGGCAGTTAGCTGTTGTTCGGCTGTTTCGTGAGCTGATTTGCATTGTTCTTTCAGTAGCTTGTAGAGAGGAGAGTTCTTGATCTCTGACACCTTATGATTGATGGCTGAAATAGCGGTTTCTTCCTTCTTGAAAAAATCGTCCGGTTGAAGCAAATCGTATACTGGAGGAACAAAGTATTCATGAAGGTTGCTTCCAGCTAAATTCCCAGAAAAGGCCGCCAGAAAACCGATACGGTTTTCGGGAGTGCGAATAATCAGTACTCCGAACATTTTTCCGTGGCTGATTTCTTCAGCCCAGTCAGCACGCGTTTTTAGGTAGGTCTGTACCTCGCTGGCTGCACGAAGAGTTAGCGGGTGAGGCGTGTAGTGGAAGGGGTACGTAAAAAGAGGCGGAATTTCAATTCCGCCTATATCTGATGAAAAATAATGAATCACGTTGTTTCTTTCAAATTATCAAATCATTTCACGCTGGCGGCAGAAGCAGTTGCTGAACTTCTTGTCGACATTCTCGGTGAAGGTCTTAAAGATGCCGTAAACGCTGGAACCGGAGCCAGACATGGATGCATAAACGGCTCCCATATCGTACATCTTAGCTTTGATAGCTGCTATCTCTGGATATTTTGTGAATACGCTTTCTTCAAAATCGTTTTTGATACAGTCTTTCCATGTCTCTATGGGCTGCTGGATGCATTCTTTCAGTGATATTTCCGGCTTCTTGGGATGGATGTTTGCAAATGCATCACGTGTGGGTACAGCGATATCGGGTTTAACCAATACAAGGTAATATCCAGAAAGACTCAAACGGATCGGTTCAAAAATGTTGCCGATTCCTGTAGCGAAGACAGGTTCGTTGCGAATAAAGAAAGCACAATCGGCTCCTAATTGGGCTGCGTATGCTTCCATTTGGTCCAAATCGAGTCCCAACTTGAATTTTTCGTTCAATAACTTGATCATGAAGGCGCAATCGGCTGATCCTCCTCCCAATCCAGCTTGAGTAGGGATGTGTTTAAACAAGTGTACGTCGATGGCCGGGAGATTGAAGTCTTGAGCCAACAGACGGTAGGCTTTGATTACCAGATTGTCTTCGGCGGCACCTTCAATGGATGTCCCCATTACATGGAGGTCGTAAGGACGTTCTGCATTTTCAAGTCGCTTGACTTCCAATGCATCCTGCAGGTTAATCGGATAAAATATGGTTTCCAGATTATGGTAACCGTCTTTGCGTTTCTCGACGATATTGAGCCCGAGATTTATTTTTGCATTAGGGAATGTAATCATAATGTTATAGGTTTTATTTCCAAATATACATGAAACTTTTGAATTAGGAAGTGTTATTGCTAAAAAAGAAAAGGATGGATTCGTCTTTGTGGATGAATGTGCTTATCTTTACACGATGCAACCTTTTTGATTGGCTTATGGATATCGTTTTAATTATTCTTAGTGCTCTTTGCCTGTTGGCTGGATTGTTGGGCTGCGTATTGCCGGCACTTCCAGGGCCACCTGTCGCTTATTTGGGATTGATTCTGCTGCATGTGGCGGATAAGGTGGAGTTCACGACAGCTCAACTCCTTGTCTGGCTTTTGCTGGTAGTGGTGATGCAGGTCCTGGACTCTTTCATCCCGATGTTGGGGACAAAATATAGTCAAGGATCAAAGTGGGGAAGTTGGGGAGCTTTTATCGGTTCCTTGCTCGGATTATTTTTCATGCCCTGGGGGCTTTTGGCAGGTCCCTTTCTGGGAGCAGTGGTGGGAGAATTGATGGGCAATCGTTCCGCGCACCAAGCTTTGAGGTCTGGATTCGGTTCTCTTTTGGGATTTCTTTTTGGCACTGTGCTGAAACTCACGCTTTGCGTTTATTTTATTGCACAGTTTTTTATCGCCCTTTGGTAAAATAGGTTATCTTTGCATACTAAAATAAGAAAAATGGCAGAAACTATAAAAAGAATATCGCGTACACCGAAAGCTTCTAGAGTGAAACAGGTGGATGAATATGGACATCTGCAGCCGCAAGCCGTCGAGTTTGAAGAGGCTGTATTGGGTGCCTTGATGATTGAGAAGGACGCCTATTCGTTGGTCAGTGAAATCCTTCGTCCGGAGTCGTTTTACGAGCGTCGGAACCAGCTTATTTACGCAGCAATCGTTGATTTGGCAGTCCAGCAGAAGCCCGTTGATATCTTGACCGTAACGGAACAGCTTCGTACGCGCGGGGATTTGGAAGAAGTGGGAGGTCCATTCTATATTACTCAATTGAGTGGTAAGGTGGCGTCATCAGCTCATATCGAATATCATGCCCGTATCATTGCTCAGAAGTTTCTGGCCCGTGAATTGATTACATTCAGCAGCAGCATACAGAATAAGGCGTTTGATGAGACTCAAGATGTAGACGACTTGATGCAAGAAGCTGAGGGAAAGCTTTTCCAAATCTCTCAGCAAAATATGAAGAAGGATTATACGCAGATTAATCCAGTGATTCGTGAGGCGTATGAAATGTTGCAGAAAGCAGCGGCTCGTACCGATGGTTTGAGTGGTCTGTCCAGCGGATTTCATCAATTGGACAAGATGACGTCCGGTTGGCAGAATTCCGACTTGATTATCATCGCAGCTCGTCCGGCAATGGGTAAGACAGCATTTGTCCTTTCTATGGCGAAGAATATGGCGGTGAACTCCCAGATTCCTGTGGCTCTGTTCTCTTTGGAAATGAGTAACGTACAGTTGGTGAATCGTTTGATTGTCAATGTGTGCGAAATTTCGGGTGAGAAAATCAAGAGTGGTCAGTTGGCTCCGTATGAGTGGGGTCAGTTGGACTATAAGATAAAGGAATTGTATGATGCCCCACTTTATGTAGATGATACACCTTCTTTGTCTGTTTTTGAATTGCGAACCAAAGCACGTCGTCTGGTTCGAGAACATGGCGTTAAAATTATTATAATCGACTACTTGCAGTTGATGAACGCTAGTGGTATGTCGTTCGGAAGCCGTCAGGAAGAAGTAAGTACTATTTCTCGTTCGTTGAAGGGATTAGCCAAGGAATTGAATATTCCCATCATCGCTTTGAGTCAGTTGAACCGTGGCGTGGAAAATCGTGATGGTATCGATGGAAAGCGACCGCAGTTGAGCGACCTTCGTGAATCGGGAGCCATCGAACAGGATGCCGATATGGTGTGCTTTATTCATCGTCCGGAATACTATAAGATTTATGCCGATGAAAAGGGTAATGACCTTCATGGTATGGCAGAAATCATCATTGCCAAGCATCGTAACGGTGCGGTGGGCGATATACTTCTCCGATTCCGTGCAGAATATGCTCGATTCCAGAATTTGGATGATGGCGTGATAACACCGATGCCGGGTGAAGAAAATGCTGCTCCTGTCCTTCGTTCTAAAATGAATCGAGGAGGAGGGGCTTCTCAAGGAATGGTACCGCCTCCACCAGCAACGATGGAACCGCCTGGTGGCGATCCTTTTGGCGGACCGGATAATGGTCAGGTACCTTTCTAAGGTCGATTTATATGGTTGTAAAAGAGACTTTGGTTGTAAAAATCCAAATTACCTCTCTTGTAAAACAAATATTTATATTAACTTTGCAACTCATTGAAGAATATATAAAAAAATACATATATGAATATCTCGTATAATTGGCTGAAAGAGTATGTCAATTTTGACTTGACTCCCGACGAAGTCGCAGCCGCACTTACCTCTATCGGCTTGGAAGTCGATGGTGTTGAGGAAGTACAAACCATCAAAGGTGGTCTGGAAGGACTGGTTGTTGGTGAAGTATTGACTTGTGAACCGCATCCTAATTCAGACCATATGCATATCACTACCGTAAATTTAGGACAGGATGAGCCTGTACAGATTGTTTGCGGTGCAGCGAATGTCGCTGCTGGTCAGAAAGTTATCGTTGCCACTTTGGGCGCAAAACTTTATGACGGTGATGAATGCTTTACAATCAAAAAATCAAAACTTCGTGGCGTAGATTCATTTGGTATGATCTGTGCTGAGGACGAAATTGGTGTAGGAACGAGCCATGATGGAATCATCGTATTGCCACAGGATACAGTTCCTGGAACATTGGCAAAGGATTATTATAATGTGCAGAGTGAATACGTGATAGGCGTGGACATTACTCCAAACCGTTCGGACGCTTGTTCGCATTACGGCGTCGCTCGCGATTTGTATGCATGGTTGATTCAGAACGGTTATCAGGCAGAATTGAAACGTCCGTCAAACGATGCATTCCATGTCGATTCACAGGATATGAATATCGAAGTGGTAGTGGAAAATTCTGAAGCTTGTCCTCGTTATGCAGGAGTTGCAATCAAGAATGTCACTGTTAAGGAAAGCCCGGAATGGTTACAGGACAAACTTCGCTTGATCGGTGTTCGTCCGGTAAATAATATTGTAGATATCACCAACTACATTCTTCACGCTTACGGTCAGCCGATGCACTGCTTTGATGCAGATAAAATCGCAGGAAAGAAGATTGTAGTGAAGACTTGTGCTGAAGGAACTAAGTTCGTTACTTTGGATGAAGTAGAACGTACATTGACAGAACGCGACTTGATGATTTGTGATGCTGAAAAGCCAATGTGCATTGCTGGCGTTTTCGGTGGACTGGAATCAGGTACGACTGAAACGACTAAAGATATTTTCTTGGAAAGTGCTTACTTCCACCCAACATGGGTTCGAAAGACTGCTCGTCGTTTCGGCTTGAATACTGATGCTTCTTTCCGTTTTGAAAGAGGTGTTGATCCTAATAATACCATTTATGCCTTGAAACAGGCTGCTTTGTTGGTAAAGGAATTGGCAGGTGGCGAAATTGCTTCTGAGATCAAGGACCTTTATCCGAATCCTCTTCCTAACTTCCCGGTAGAATTGTCATACGCTTATTGTCATTCTTTGATTGGAAAGGAACTTCCTCATGATACGATCAAGAGCATTTTGAAGAGCTTGGAAATTGAAATCGTGAACGAAACAGAAGAAGGTCTGTCTCTTGTAGTTCCTGCTTATCGTGTGGATGTGCAGCGTCCATGTGATGTGGTAGAAGACATTCTTCGTATTTATGGATACAATAATGTAGAAATTCCTCTCACTTTGAAGTCTTGTATCAGTGTGAAAGGTGACGTAGATAAGTCTGTTAAACTTCAGAATATAGTTTCTGAACAGTTGGTAGGCTGTGGCTTCAATGAAATTTTGAATAATTCTTTAACAGCTGCCGCTTATTACGAAGGCTTGGAAACTTACAAACTGGAAAATTTGGTTCACTTGATGAACCCATTGAGCAACGATTTGAGCGTAATGCGTGGTACTTTGCTCTTCGGTGGTTTGGAAAGTATCGAACATAATGCAAACCGTAAGAATGCCGATTTGAGTTTCTTCGAGTTCGGTAACTGCTACCATTTCAATGCTGAGAAGAAAAATCCTGAAAAGGTGTTGGTTGCTTACTCTGAAGAATTACATTTGGGCATGTGGATGACCGGTAAACGTGTAAGCAATTCTTGGGCTCATGCTGATGAAAATGCTTCTGTTTACGAATTGAAAGCTCATGTGTTGAATATATTCCGTCGTGTCGGATTGAATGCCAGTGCTTTGGTCTTTGGAAACTTGACAAATGACATTTATTCTGTTGCACTTTCTATTCATACTCGTGGCGGCAAATTGCTGGCTACTATCGGTGTTGTCACTAAGAAGATTCAGAAGGCATTCGACATTGATAATGAAGTTTACTATGCAGACGTGAACTGGAAAGAATTGATGAAGGCTGTAAAGAACAATGTTGTTTCTTTCCGTGAAATATCTAAGTTCCCTGCAGTAAAACGTGACTTGGCTTTGTTGCTTGACAAGCAGACTCAGTTCGCAGAAATTGAAAAGATTGCTTTTGAGTCAGAAAAGAAATTGTTGAAGAGCGTTGAATTGTTCGACGTGTACGAAGGCAAGAATTTGGAAGCTGGCAAGAAGAGTTATGCTGTAAGCTTTATTCTTCAAGATGAAAATGCAACGTTGAATGATAAGCAGATTGATAAGATTATGCAGAAGCTTATCACTAACTTGCAGAAGAAATTGAATGCACAGTTACGATAATATAATTCAGAAACAGTAGACCGATAGATAGCGGTGTACTGTTTCTTGATGTATTATATATACTTAAAGGAATATCTGAATAGACTTCCGGAACGGCCTGATTTTCATCAGTAGTCGTATTTCGTGCAGACTGTTTGGGAGGGACCTTTGGGAACATCAAAAAGAAAATATTAACAATAACAACTATAAATACATTAATCCAATGGGAAGAGCGTTTGAATATAGAAAAGCTACAAAGCTGAAAAGATGGGGCCACATGGCTAAAACATTTACAAGACTGGGTAAACAAATTGCAATTGCAGTAAAAGCTGGCGGTCCAGAACCTGAAAATAACCCTGCATTGCGTTCAGTTATCGCTACTTGTAAGCGTGAAAACATGCCTAAAGATAACGTGGAACGTGCTATCAAAAATGCGATGGGTAAAGACCAGAGCGATTACAAAGGAATGACTTATGAAGGTTATGGCCCTCACGGAGTAGCTGTATTTGTTGATACATTGACAGATAATACAACTCGTACAGTGGCTGACGTTCGTTCAGTATTCAACAAGTTTGGTGGAAACTTGGGTACTACAGGTTCTTTGGCTTTCTTGTTTGATCACAAGTGTGTGTTCACTTTCAAGAAAAAAGACGGTGTGGATATGGATGAGTTGATTCTTGATTTGATCGACTATAATGTAGATGACGAATTTGACGAAGATACTGAAGAAGGTACTATTACTATCTACGGTGATCCTAAGAGCTATGCTGCTATCCAGAAACACTTGGAAGAATGTGGCTTCGAAGATGTTGGTGGTGACTTTACATACATCCCTAACGATACTAAGGAAGTAACTCCTGAACAGCGCGAAACTATCGACAAGATGATTGAACGTCTTGAAGAATTCGATGATGTACAGACTGTTTACACTAACATGGCACCGGAAGCAGGAGAAGAATAATAAATCTTCAGAAAGATAATAAGTGTGCAGGGTTGTGCAGGCGGTAAGCATCTTGGATGATTTATCGCTTGCATGACCCTCACTTTTTATAGCGGCTACGGTTGCATGAAGTATAGTGTGGAGTGGAGCGTTATACTTTCTATTTTGATTTAGACAACTATTGAATTGAAATCAACTAACAACTTTTACAACGTATTATAATGAAATTCAGTTACAAGACTCAAGGAACTTGCAGCACCATGATTGATTTGGAAGTAGAAAACAATAAAATTGTCGATGTACATTTTACTGGAGGATGCAATGGCAATCTTCAAGGAATTTCTGCTTTGATCAAAGGCATGGATATGGATGAGGTAATTAATCGAGTGGAAGGTATTCATTGCGGTCGTCGCACGACATCTTGCCCCGATCAGTTGTCAAAGGCTCTTCGTATGATAAAAGAAGAGATGGGTGCCCAATAAGACTACTTGTCCTCTGAAAATTTCATTTCAGAGGATTTTTCTTTATAATCTTTTACGTATGATTATCGGAAAAGTTCTTGAACTTACCTTTTTCCTTTGATTAAAAACAATGCCAATTGGAATCATTAAACATTTACCCTAATAAGCACTTTTTACCATGATTAAAATTCAATGTGTTGTGGAGCGTCTCGTTTATCAGAATGCTGATAATGGATACACCGTACTGAGAGCGAAAGCAAAAGGATATACCGATTTGATTACTTTGGTTGGATATCTGATGGACTTGTCGGCAGGTACTGTGCTGCTCGTTGATGGCAACTGGCAAGAGGACAAGAAATTCGGTCCGAAGTTCGTCGTTGAGAAATGGGAGGAAGTGCTTCCTTCTACGCTTTATGGTATTGAGAAATATTTGGGGAGTGGTTTGATAAAAGGAGTCGGTCCGCGTTTTGCCAAACGTATAGTAGAGAAGTTTGGTTTGGACACGATTGATATTATAGAAAACCACATTGATCGTTTGCTGGAAATTGAAGGTTTGGGCAAGCGAAAAATGTTGAAGATTCAAGAAAGTTG
Source organism: Phocaeicola sp. (assembly GCA_020026225.1). Classification (GTDB taxonomy): domain Bacteria; phylum Bacteroidota; class Bacteroidia; order Bacteroidales; family Bacteroidaceae; genus Phocaeicola. Next base: position 20,226 of record JAHHQU010000031.1, read on the forward strand.
GGAAAAGCAGAAAGAAGTACAAAATGTCATGGTCTTTTTGCAGGGGCATGGAGTGAGTACAGCTTATGCAGCGAAAATTTATCGTACGTATGGAAAAGCAAGCATTGAAGTAGTACAAAATAATCCGTATAGCTTGGCTGATGATATTTGGGGAGTTGGATTTAAAACAGCTGATTCCATTGCACAGAAGTTGGGATATGATAAGGACGATGCTCGGCGATGTCGCAGTGGGTTGATGTATGCACTTGCTCAACTGGCAACTGATGGGCATGTGTTCGCTTATGAAAAGCAGTTGCTCTCGAAAGCAAAAGAATTGTTGGAAGTTGATGAATCGGACTTAGTACCGGTCTTGGATGAAATGATTCAGTGTAAGGATTTGTTTAGGGATGAGGATGCCATCTATCTGCCAACTTACTTTTATGCGGAGAAGGGCTCAGCCGAGAAGTTGATTGGTTTGTTGAATCATCCTTTGCATGCAAGTAGCACTTTTGACTTCCAGAATTCTCCATCTGAAAGGAGTTTCCAATACGATGAGGTTCAGTTGGAGGCTATCCGAAAAGCTGTTCAGTCGAAGATCTTGGTACTGACAGGTGGTCCAGGAACTGGAAAGACTACTACTACCCAAGGTATCATCAAGGCTTTAAAGGCTTTGGATTTAAAGATTTTATTGGCAGCTCCTACAGGACGTGCGGCTAAGCGAATGAGTGAGGCTACCGGTATGCCTGCAAAGACCATTCATCGTCTGCTCGTTTATACGCCAGTGGAAGGCTATCAGCGAAATGAAGAAAATCCGTTAGAGGGTGATGTACTTATTATCGATGAGGCATCTATGTTGGATATCCAATTGTTTTATGCCCTTTTGAAAGCTGTTCCTTTATCAATGCGTCTTTTATTCGTGGGAGATATAGATCAGTTGCCCAGTGTTGGAGCAGGAAATGTATTACGTGATTTGATTGATTCAGAACAGATACCTGTGGTTCGTCTTACTCGAATATTCAGACAGGCCCAAACATCACGTATCGTAACCAATGCACACCGGATTAATCAGGGGGTGCTTCCGGATATATCTAATGGGAAAGCGAGTGATTTCTTCTTCCTGCAAGTGGAAAATCCTGATGATACCATATCGCAGATTGTGAATCTGGTACAGAATCGTTTGCCGAAGGCATATCATGAGAAAATAAGCAACATTCAGGTATTGACGCCTATGCATCGAGGTGCAGCTGGAGCGGATAATCTCAATCAGGCTCTTCAAAGAGCATTGAATCCGACAGGGACTTCCTTATCGCGTGGAGGATATACTTATCGTCGAGGAGATCGTATTATGCAGATTCGCAACAACTATGACAAGGATGTGTATAATGGGGATATAGGTACTGTAGTTCGCATAGATACGGATGAGAATACTCTTTTTGCAGAATATGATGGGAAAGAGGTTTCGTACGAATTAAGTGAATTGGATGAAGTTGCTTTAGCTTATGCTACGACTATTCATAAATCGCAAGGATCTGAATATCCGATTGTAGTGATTCCTGTGCTGATGTCGCATTTTGTCATGTTGCAAAGGAATCTGATTTATACGGCAGTGACGCGTGCGAAGAAAGTTTGTGTTTTAATAGGTAGTGCCGATGCATTGGCTTTTGCTGTGAAGAATTTCACGGTGAACAAACGGAATTCCCGTCTGAAGGAGCGTTTGTTGCAGGGTAAATAAGGAAAAGAAGCGGGAATAAGATGCTATGTCAGCATTCTTTTAAGTAGAAAAGAATGAGTCCGATTTGTATGCACAGTATAAAAGGAATTCCTAATGAAAATTTTTTGTGGAGCGTTTTGTGCTTGAAGGTCCATATTGCTAAAAGACTTCCTAAGCTGCCACCAGCTATAGCGACTCCTAAAAGTTTTCTTTCTGGAATGCGCCATTTGCCTTTTATGGCCTTATATTTGTCAATACCATAAAGAAGGAAAGCGAGAGCGTTAATTGCGATTAGATACGTAATGATGGTATTTTCAATTGTCATTGTTCATTAGTTTGTTGTTTGTCGGTAGTTTAATGTAGACTTTCAAGGTTGAAAGATAATCCGATGGGAAATTATATAGGGCTTTCACATGGATTTATGGCCCAATATAGACCTTTAATGGTTTTCATATGAAAGTTAGATTCTCCTTGGTTAGTCTTTATTGCATGGAATCTCTTGGAAAACTTCCTCCAAAATAGGTGAATGGGCAATATCATTAGGGTTGGTCCCCGGAATTCCTTGTGGAATCTCTATTTCCAGTCGTTTGAAAAGATCTGTCCAAAATTGCGGAATGTTTCCGTTGGCGTCTTTGAAATTCATGGGGCGAGTTTCAAATAATTTACTTCTGTCTTTCGTAACAAAGCTTTCGTATACTAGTTCGGAGCAATACATTTTCCCGTTGTTGGGAAGGAAAGACCAATCGTAAGCTTCACCCAAGTGTGATTTCGCTTCTTGGATGATTCTCTTCGTTGGAAGAGGATAAATGACACGTTTAATCACATAACCTGCTGAGGAGTTATGAATGAAGTCTTCGAAATTGGTAAAAACGACTCCTTTGGTGGAGCTTGTTTCTAGTACTTTGGGCTCTCCTTCTTCGAAGATGAGAATGCCTACATGGTCGAACTTGATTTCCGACTTTTGCGCTGTCGCATCGGTTATGGCTTTGGAAAAATCATTTTCTTCAGCGATTCGGAAGATCAAATCGCAATCTTGTATTTGGTATGCTTCGTTTCGACAAGAGAATAGGCTCATTATAATTATTGCAAGAAGGTATATTCTTTTCATTATTTTTTGTATTTAACCTCTTCAATCCAAATTGAATTAAATAGTTCACTAGTTGCTTTTTCGTCTTTGAGAAGTTTTTGAAATTCTTTTAAGCGGATTGCATTCGCAGATTCAGGAATCCAAAGCTTCAGATACCCGCTTTCGGAATATTTCTCTTTCATGTGTAAAAGAAAGCGATTGAAATGTTCTTCAGGAGTTAATTCAGGGTAATGTGATAAACCATATTGGATAGTTCGTCGTATGATAACTTGTGCGTCTATCAATCGGTCGGCTTCGGCTACAATTTTTCCATAAATACTGCGTGGGGGATGTTGGCTCGATGCACGATGGTCTTCGACAGCCTGAGCCATTATCTCAATTCCTTTTTCGTTGAAGAAAGAGGGGAGCATAGGATCTTCTCGAATTATTTTTCCTGAGACTAAGTGGTGGATTTCGCGCCCTTTGATAAGCCCCGTGTCGTGGTAGGCGGCTATGGTATATACCATAGCGATATGAACATCATAAAACTTGGCAAGCTGCAAGCTTTCTTTTATGACCGTTTTTACATGATTAATCTGGTGTGCAGCATCAAATTGCTCGTATAGAGGAAGAATTTCATTCTCGATGTATGCTCTCAAAGCAGGGTTGATAGATTGTTCCATTTTTTAGGAAGAATGCTCTTTAATGGTATGACTTTGAAGTGTGCATGTTCAAGAGGTTTAGACAAAATACAATTAGATTCCCTCGTCCCACCCTCACTCATGAATAGTCAATACGTGGTAATGCAATAGATATAAAAATCTCGATTGAAAAATGCAGAATGCACATGTACACTTTGCTGGATTTGCGCAATGAATCACATGCTGACATCCCGAAGCTGATCAATAAAGGAAACTCATTTAGCAACTAAATGAGGAGGTGTATTGCCACTATTTCATGAATTACTGCCTAATATTTTGTCCAGATTGCTTCTTAGATTAGTTCCACTTGCCAGTTGAGGCCTTGAATCTTTACATCTAATTCTCTCAACTGTTTGGAGTATTGCTCTGTTTCGCGTCTTAATTTGGCGACGTCTATAGTACGTATGTACCTGATTTCATTTCTTCCGTAACGGGTATCCGATTCTGTAACATGAGCAATGAGTTCACGCATAACGGACAGACGTGTGGTAAGTACATCTTTCCGTGCCATCATGTGGGTAAGCGACTCGCCGTCTACGACAGTATTTGTATTGGTCATGTTGATGCGGAAAATCAAATCTTCTAATTCTGAGAGGGTGTCATTCAGCTCTTTAAACAGACTTGTTACATCCTCTGCAGGTTCGTCACCTTCTTGAACTTTAGCACTGTCTTTAAGTCGTGCTTTGAGTTGGGCAACTTTTTTTTGTAAGTCCGCCCGTATGAGTAATGCTTCTGCTAATTTCATTGTTTTCTTTTTTATATGAGTAAGTACAAAGATAGTAATTCTTTCGTTTTTCAGTTGTTTTTCTGCAAAAAATCAAAGGCCTGTTTATAGCTCGTATCCGTCATTATTAAAAATAAAATTGGAGGCATGTCAGAAAGGGATGTCTGAGAATAGTTGAATAAAAAAGGTTCTTTGAAGGAGTCGGTCGAAGTAGTATTGGCGTTATAAAAATAAAACGATGTTAAATCTAAATGAATAGCAATGCGAAATAGGTTGATTAATCCTTTATTAGAAGAGTCGTTTCTGCGTTATCCTTTCTACTCACAGGATGGACGTGGATTTGATGCGGTTTGTATTTGTGCTTTTTTCGTAGAAGATGTACGATGGTATGTGTTGGAAGGACAGCAAGAAGGTGATGATTTTATTTTGTATGCCATTGTGGTGGGATTGTCTGAAACGGAATATGGTTATGTATCTGCTAATGAGCTGCAAGAACTTTCTGTAAACGGAAACCATTATGGATTGGGTTGTTTAGAAGTGACTCAAATGCCGGAAATCAATGAAATTCCTCTTTCTGAAATTCGTGACTCAGAACTGCAATCTTTCCTTTTTGATTTATATGGCTGATTTTTCTCTTAACTTCTTTTTTATTCTTAGGTCAATTTCATATTTATTTTTTACCTTTGAAAGAATTTTATTAAACAGTGAACGGGACCCTATTATTATGGGCCATTAATAAATCTAAGTATAAAAATAAAAGGAATGACTATGAAAAAGATTTTTATGTATGCACTGCTGTGCCTTTTCCCTTGTTTCGTGAATGCTCAAGATATGCGTCCTAATGAACGTCATTGGAAGAAAAACGTGGAAAAGATTCGAGTTATGTCTTACAACATCCTAAATGGATTCGATTGGGGAAAAGACTTGGATCGTGAAGCGCGTTTGGTGGAATGGGTGAAGGCACAGGATCCGGAAATTTTGGGACTTCAGGAGTTGTGCGGTTTTACACAAGAAAAATTGTCGAAACTTGCAGCTCGCTGGGGACATCCTTATGCTGTAATTGTAAAAGAGGATGGCTATCCTGTGGGAATCACTTCAAAGAAGCCTATTGATTTAAAAGAAAAGATTGCGGGAAAAATAGGTCACGGCTTGCTGCATGTTCAGACTTACGGATTTGATGTTTTGGTAACTCATTTGAATCCTTCAAATACTGTAAAACGTAATGAAGAAGCTAAGATGATAGTGGATTACATCAAAGAACATCATCTGGATCATTGTCTCTTGATGGGGGACATGAATTCACATTCACCAATGGATGCTGATTATATGGAAGCGCATTCTTATAGACTGACGGCTAAGTATGGTGGAGCTGGCAGTCCTAACTTGTTGGACGGCGAGATTGATTATTCTGTCATTTCTCATTATCTTTCTGTTCCTTTGATTGACTTGTGTAGAATCTTTGTAGCACCTGATAAGCGTGTATCTTTCCCAACTCCAGTCTTGATGGGACAGTCAAAACATAAGGATGTTCGATTGAAGAGTAGTGAGCGTTTGGATTATATCTTTGCTTCACCCAGCGTTGCTAAATTGGTTGTCGATGGCTTTATCTTCAATGAAGGTGAAACGGAGTATTTGTCAGATCACTTTCCTATCGCAGTTGATCTGATATTAGAACATGATGCTCAGAAGTAATCAACGGTTTAAGATGTCCTTGGCTTTGTGCTAGGGACATCTTGAGTTTTTATAGGATTCATTTATTTGTTATTGATTAAATAAGTTGTTCTAAAAAGGAAATTTTATGTTAGCTTATACGTATTTGGAAAAAGGTAAGTTTGGAATGTTGGAAAAGTCAAGGCCCCAATTACTTGATTCTAAAGATGCAGTAGTTCGTGTCACTTTAGGAAGTATTTGTACCAGTGATTTACATATAAAACATGGTTGTGTTCCACGTGCTGTTCCAGGAATTACAGTGGGACATGAGATGGTAGGCGTTGTAGAGCAAGTGGGTACCGAGGTGACATCGGTACACCCCGGAGATCGGGTCGTGGTCAACGTCGAGACTTTTTGTGGACATTGCTTTTATTGTGAACATGGATATGTAAATAATTGTACAGATCCGAATGGGGGATGGGCTTTGGGATGTCGCATAGATGGTGGACAAGCAGAGTTCGTTCGTGTTCCGTATGCCGACCAAGGGCTTACACTTATTCCTGATAATGTAACGGATGAACAGGCTTTATTTGTAGGGGATATATTGGCTACGGGCTTTTGGGCTGCTCGAATCTCTGAAATCTCGCCTGATGATACGGTTTTAATTATCGGGGCAGGACCAACGGGTATTTGTACGCTTCTTTGTGTGTTGTTGAAGCATCCTAAACAGGTAATCGTTTGTGAAAATTCTCATGAACGAGCAGAATTCATAAAGCGACATTACCCTTCAGTAATCGTAGTGACTCCATCAGAGTGTAAGCAGAAAGTCGTATCTGTGAGTGACCATGGCGGTGCAGATGTCGTTTTGGAAGTTGCTGGTGCGGAAGATACTTTTCGTATGGCATGGGATTGTGCCCGTCCGAATGCCATCGTTACTGTGGTTGCTTTATATGATAAGCCGCAGATACTTCCGTTGCCAGAAATGTATGGAAAGAACCTTACGTTTAAAACGGGTGGAGTAGACGGTTGTGATTGTAAAGAAATTCTTCAATTGATTTCAGAAGGGAAGATAGATACAACACCGCTGATTACTCATCGCTTCCCTTTGGATCGGATAGAAGAAGCCTATCGTATTTTTGAAAACCGATTAGATTCGGTTATAAAGATAGCTATTACGGAAAGGGAATAAATGGCCTTTCATGTGATTAAGGAAGGTAATCATGCTATAGATTCTTTGATGAAGGGTGCTCGATTTTTTTATGATTCAAGTTGTACTTTATCATCTTCAAAATGATTATGTTCTTTATGTCTTGATAATCAGTCGTATAAATAAAATTTATTCTTTATTGAAATAAAAAGTCGATTTTTTTTCTTGCAGATATCATAAAAGTGTGTACCTTTGCATCCGCTTTCGAGAGGGAAACGCGATAAAGATGAAATTCTGATAAAAGGATAAGCGA
>JAHHQU010000032.1 GCA_020026225.1 Phocaeicola sp.
AAGAACTTGGGTTCTATCGCTGACTTGACTCGTCTTCCTTCTGCATTGTTCGTTGTTGACGTGTTGAAAGAAAACATTGCAATCCGCGAAGCTAACCGTTTGGGTATTCCTGTATTTGCAATCGTTGATACTAACTCTGATCCTTCAAACGTAGATTTCGTAATCCCAGCTAACGATGACGCTACTAAATCTGTAGAAGTTATCTTGGATGCTTGCTGCGCTGCAATGGCAGAAGGTTTGGAAGAAAGAAAAGCTGAAAAAGTAGATGTAGAAGCTGCTGGTGAAAACGCACCTAAAGTAGCTAAGAAAAAAACTTCTAAAGCTCGTATGGACAAAGCATCAGAAGACGCAATCAATGCATCTAAATCTGCTGCTTTCACAAATGACGAAGAAGCTTAATCTATATTTTTAGATACTATTAGTGAGAATTGAAAATTGAGAATCGAACGTAATGCTCCAATTCTCAATTCTCAATTCTCTTTTTTGTTTTAAAGACATTTATTAAACCCAATAAAAAAGAAATTATTATGGCTGTAAGTATGGCTGATATCACCAAGCTTCGTAAAATGACAGGAGCTGGTATGATGGACTGCAAAAACGCTTTGACTGAATCTGAAGGCGATTTCGACAAGGCTTTGGAAATTATCCGTAAAAAAGGACAGGCAGTAGCTGCAAAACGTTCTGACCGTGAAACTTCAGAAGGTTGTGTTTTGGCTAAATCAACAGGTAACTTTGCTGCAATGATCGCTTTGAAGTGCGAAACTGACTTCGTTGCAAAAAATGCTGACTTCGTTGCTTTGACTCAGGCTATCTTGGACGCTGCTATCGAAAACAAGTGCCAGACTATCGAAGAAATCAAAGCTCTTCCTATGGGTAACGGTACTATCAACGATGCTGTTGTTGAACGTAGTGGTATCACTGGTGAAAAGACTGAATTGGATGGCTATTCATTCGTTTCTGGTCCTTACACAGCAGTATACAACCACCAGAACAAAAACTTGCTTTGTACAATCGCTGCATTCAACGAAGAATGCCAGGCTCAGACTGCTCACGAAATCTGTATGCAGATTGCAGCTATGAACCCAATCGCTGTTGACGAAGCTGGTGTTCCTGAAGATGTTAAACAGAACGAAATCAACGTTGCTATCGACAAAACTAAAGCTGAACAGGTTCAGAAGGCTGTAGAAGCTGCTTTGAAGAAAGCTGGTTTCAACTTGTACATTTGCGAAAGCGAAGAACACATGAACGAAGGTATCATGAAGGGTTCTATCACTGAAGCTCAGGCTGAAGAAATCCGCAAGATCAAAGAAACTGTTGCTGCTGAAAAGGCTGCTAACTTGCCAGAACAAATGATTCAGAACATCGCTAAGGGTCGTCTTGGCAAGTTCTTGAAAGAAGTTTGCTTGTTGCGTCAGGAAAGCATCATGGATCCAAAACAGACTGTTGCTGATGTCTTGAAAGCTGACAAGGCTGACTTGACTGTAACAGATTTCAAACGCTTCACTTTGCGTGCTGAATAATAAGGTCTGTTGGATATAGGTTTAACTGATTAATCAATAAAATATTACGCGAATTGTTAGATTGTTTCAAGCTTGTCTTGAACATCTGATAATTCGCGTTTTTTTTGTATCCTTTCGATGGGTAGGGATTATTGTTTTGCTTCCTTGAGCGTGCATGGTTGTTTCGGTCATCATCCGGAGTCGTTTTTCTTTAATGGAAACGATTCTGTTGTTCTTTCATAAAAAATGCTATCTTTGTCAGTCTATTACTACGAACATCTTTTGTCTGAATTTTGAATCTTACCGTGAAGTAGAAATCTTATCGTATTCGGTGATAAACAGAGGATATGGCTATGTTGACTTATCCGAAGTATAGAGGAAAGAAATAACCTAATAGTATAATATATGAAACATTTGATAGCATGTGCATTGATGTTGACCTGCTCTATGGCAACGCATGGAACGAACCTTTATAAGGTGAAGAAAGCTGTATTGGAAGACAAAGAAATGAATCTTGTCGACAAAATGGCTCATCAGGTAGTCTCTTCAGGATTGAACGCCGGAAGTGGCTATGGGGAAGTATGGATTAGAGATTTTAATACTTTTATCACGACGGCTATGGAGGTGATGCCTGATGAAAAAATCCGAGAAGCTTTGAATCTCTTTTTCCATTTTCAGGGTACAGATGGAAATATTGTCGATGGATATATTCCTATTACCAAGGCTGATTTGAATAATGTAGGAGGATACAAGTATCGTCTGTCTCCTTCAGCTCCCGATTATGCAGCTCATAAGAATACGGTAGAAACGGATCAGGAAACTTCCTTGGTTCAGGCCGTATGTCAATATGTGGTCAAAAGTGGCAATTATGCTTATTTGGATAGTCAAGTGGATGGAATCTCTGTACGCCGTCGTGTGGAGATGGCCATGGAGTATCTCATGAAAGATAAATATGAGCCACGGTATGGTTTGATTATCGGTGCCACTACTGCAGATTGGGGAGATGTGCAGCCCGAGCATCTTTGGGGGGTAGAAATCGACGAGAATACACATTATGCTATTGATATTTATGACAATGCGATGTTCGTATTGGCCATTGAATCTTATTTGAAGCACATCGCTAAAGATACAGAAAAGGCAAAATGGACTCAAGTATCTGCCGATCTCAAGAAGAATGTAAGGAGTCATTTGTGGGATGAGAAGAACAAGAAGTTCATTCCTCATTTGTACTTGAACGGATCGCCATTCAGCAGTAAGTTCAATGAAAACCAGATTTATTATCATGGAGGTACGGCTGTAGCTGCTTTGGCTGGTCTCCTTTCCAAGGAAGAAGTAGGGGAAGCCAATAGCAAGATGCTGGAAAATGTGAAGAAAGCTCACGCAGAGACTATCGGACTGACCATGTATCCTGCCTATCCGGCTGGAGCCTTTAAAGGGGTAGGAATGTATCCTTACGGTTATCAGAATGGAGGCGATTGGACTTGGTTCGGGGCTCGAATGATTTGGGCTTTGATTCAGCACGGATACATTCAGGAGGCATACGATGAATTGAAGCCGATGCTGCATCGAGTCATTCAGAATGAAGGATTTAATGAATGGTATACTCCTGCGGGCGAACCTAAAGGTTCCGGTACATTCAGAGGAGAAGCCGGTGTGCTTGTTACAGCTATCCGTATGTTGAAAAATTGGGCAGTGGATTATGAAAAGAAGTCTTTGGAAGACGTGAATGGAACAACGGTTCTGTTTACTTTCGGGCAATCGAACTCAGCCAATCATGGAAGAGGAACTTTCCAACCGAAAAGCAAGGTATTGAACTATTACAAAGGAATCGTTTGTACGGCAAAAGATCCATTGATAGGAGCTTCAGGCATGGGAGCTGGTCCATGGACCCGTTTAGGTGAGAAGATGAATGAACAAGGAATGTCGAAGGGAGTCACTGTGATTCCTATTGGCATGGGTGGGGCTACCATTGCCAATTGGTCTGAGGGTGGAATCTATCATTCCATGCTGGTGGAAACAGTTGAAAACGTGATTCAGAACGGGGTGCACATAGACTATATTCTTTGGCATCAAGGAGAAAGTGATAATATTCAGGGTACTTCAAAAGAAGTCTATAAGAAACGTTTCTTGGAAATCCGTGAAGTTTTCCGCTCTCGCAATATTACAGCTCCTATCGTAGTGGCACAGGCTTCATACCATCCCAACACGGATTTGTCGAAAGGAGGAATATCTGAGGCTGTCAGAGAAGCACAGAAAGAATTGGCTAAGGAATACGATGATATTTATGCAGGACCCGATACCGACCGATTGAATTTGGCGGTACACAGAGCTGATGGTATTCATTTCTCAACTTTAGGTCAAGATTTGCATGCTGAGGCTTGGTTGAAAGCATTGAAGAAAATTCGTTAGTTCTGTGGAGGGCAGTCGCTGTCATCCTTAAGACAGGCTTGCCTATATTTATGCAGTAATACCCCAAGGCTCTATCAACACTCTTTCTTGGGAATAGATGTTGGTAGAGCCTTGAGTGTGGATATTGGGTCAACAAAAAGAGGCTTGTTTCGGCCGATATTGTCGTTTCTTTTTTAAACAAGCTATCATTTAGTCTGGGTATAACCTTCTGCTTTCAGAAGTTCAATTACCCTCTGTTTGAAATCACCTTGTATTAAAATTTCTCCATCCTTGACCGAACCTCCTACGCCGCATTTCGTTTTCACTAATTTTCCCAAGTCCTTCAAATCAGATTCAGAACCAATGAATCCACGAATTAAGGTAACCGTTTTGCCGCCTCTACCTTTTTTTTCCATACCGACTCTTAACTTCTGCTGTTTCTTGTCAAGAGTTTCTTCTTCCGTCCTTTCCTCCGTTTCATAGCCGAAATCAGGGTTTGTTGAATACACGATATTTAGTCTATCTTTCCAATCATTATTTTTCATAAAATCACTCTATTTAACAAATCAAAGGTAAAACTTTTTTAGAGATTCTATACACTTTTCCAATTAATTAGCGTAATTTTGCAAGATTAGAACCGAATATAAAAGAAAAAATGGCAGCATCCGTCCGTAAAGTAGTAGATAAAGTTCCAGAGCCGACTCTCCGTAGGCTACCATGGTATCTTTCGAATGCAAAGCTGATGAAAGAGAGAGGGGAAACTTTTGTTTCTTCTACCCAAATCTCTCGTCAGATTAATATCGATGCTTCACAGATTGCGAAAGACTTGTCGTATGTCGCTATTTCCGGACGTACTCGTGTAGGATATCAGATAGACCAACTGATTACTGTCTTGGAAGATTTTTTGGGTTTCACCAACATGCACAAAGCTTATCTTTTTGGAGTAGGTAGTTTGGGAGGAGCCCTTCTTCGGGATACCGGTTTGGCACATTTTGGCTTGGAAATTGCAGGAGCCTTTGATGTCAATCCTGATTTGGTGGGAACAACCATTGGAGGTATTCCTATCCATCATTCGGATGATTTTGAAGAATACATGAAGAATAGTGATGTCAATATCGGCGTACTGACAGTGCCTATTAATATTGCACAAGAAATTACAGACAAGATGGTGGCTGGAGGAATCAAAGCCATTTGGAATTTTACCCCTTTCCGTATTCGTGTACCAGAAGGTATAGTAGTCCAGAATACTTCACTCTATGCTCATCTGGCCGTAATGTTTAACCGTTTGAACGAAAATAAAAGAAATAACTTATGAAGATCATTGCGATAGGCATGAATTATCCGCTTCATTGCAAGGAACTCCATGCCAATGAAATCCTTCCTGAAGAACCGGTCATTTTTATGAAACCGGACTCTGCTTTGCTGAAAGATGGCAAACCTTTTTTTATTCCTGATTTTTCTAAGGAAATGGAATATGAAACCGAGCTGGTGGTTCGTATCAACCGTTTGGGAAAAAATATCTCAGAGCGTTTCGCTCATCGATATTATGATGCCGTAACCGTGGGTATAGATTTTACTGCTCGTGATTTGCAGCGTAAGTTCCGTGCGGAAGGTAAACCTTGGGAATTGTGCAAGGGATTTGATAACTCAGCAGCGATAGGTGATTGGATTCCTGTTGAACGTTTTGCTGATGTGCAAGACCTTCATTTCCATTTGGACATTGATGGAAAGACAGTTCAATCTGGATATACAGCTGAAATGTTGTTTGGCATTGACCGTGTCATTGCGTATGTGAGTCAGTTCTGTACCTTAAAGATTGGTGACTTGATCTTTACAGGAACTCCTGTTGGTGTGGGACCTGTGCAGATTGACAACCATTTGGAAGGTTATCTTGAAAACGAAAAAGTCTTAGATTTTTATATACGATGAAGATTCGAGTAGGATTTGGATTTGACGTACACCGCTTGGTAGCGGGTCGTGAATTATGGTTGGGAGGCATCCTTTTCAAGCATGAATTGGGGCTGTTGGGCCATTCGGATGCGGATGTCTTGATACATGCCTTGTGCGATGCGTTGCTCGGAGCCGCTAATATGCGTGACATTGGTTATCATTTTCCTGATAATGCAGGAGAGTTTAAAAACATTGACAGTAAAATCTTATTGGCCAAGACCATTGAGTTGATTGCTACCAAAGGGTATCGGGTAGGAAATGTTGATGCAACTATTTGTGCAGAACGTCCGAAGTTGAAGAGTAGGATACCGGAAATGCAGGAGTGTCTGGCAAAAGTGATGGGAATCGATGTAGAAGATGTATCCATAAAAGCGACGACAACAGAAAAGTTGGGATTTACCGGTCGTGAGGAAGGTATATCAGCTTACGCAACGGTTCTTATAGAAAAAGATTAATCAATCGTTGAAAAAATAAAGAAGGAGCCTTTGAGGTGTTCAATACACTCAAAGGCTCCTTCTTTTATATAACTGGTCATTGGAAGACGTTGCATTGTAGTCACTGCTGTCGGATGAATCTTTCTTTAGCAGAGCTGATCTTCTTATCCACAGCTATGTTAATGATGAAAGATTTTGGACATAGGTGTTTATAGAATGAGGCCGATGGTCAGAAGAACTCCAAAAATTAAGATATTCCGTGATGTTTCTCCTAAAATGTTGTTCAGGGCTTTGCCGTGATTGATTTGTGCCATTTTTCGGGTTGTGGCAATGTGCGAAATCAGATAGATTTGAGGCAGCAGCACTGCGTAGATTTTTCCTATGAACAAGAAGTAGAAGCAGAGCCAGCAGGCTGTCAGTCCGAGAAATAGGTACATGCTGAGTCCGGCCTTGGCACCGAAACGAACTACTAAAGTGCGTTTGCCACTTATCTTATCTTGTACGCGATCGCGGAAGTTGTTGACCATGAGCAGCGTATCAATGACCAGACCGCAGGCCAATGACACAATGGTTACTGAAGTGTTCCAATCACCGGCCATAATATAATAGGTGCATCCTACGGGAACAAATCCGAAGAAGATGAGAACCAGCAAATCTCCCCAACCGTGATAAGCCAAAGGATAAGGTCCGGCGGTATATAGGAAAGCGAAGATGACACAGGCAATTCCTACAGGAATCATTTCCCATCCAGAGAAGAATAACAGACAAAGCCCAACGAGGCATGCCAATATCGTAGTAATGGCGATTCCTATTCCCATTGCTTTGGGAGTGATCCATCCTTGAGAGCAGGCACGTTCCGGACCTAATCGGTCTTCACGGTCCGAGCCTTTCAGAAAATCGAACAAGTCATTGATGAGGTTGGCATCGATTTGCATGAGAAAGGCAAAGAGAAAGCACAGGCAGGCAGGAGCAGGATTGAATTTTCCGAATAGGAAGGCCAGCGCACATCCTAACATGACAGGAATAGCGGCTCCTGTCAAAGTCTTGGGACGTGTAGCCAGCATCCAAGCTTTGAATGAATTTGTTTCTATCATAATAGGTTCTTGTTTTATTTACTTTCGCAAAGTTAGTCATTTTCACAAACTTTTCTTTTCCCTTTCTTCCGATAACCATAAATTCTTTACATTTGTATCAGGTATTCTTGAGGAGGTGTAATCTTTCAGTGGAAATCGGTTTCAAATCGCTCAAGACTGTATTGGGTATTTTTATTAATGATTTGTAATATGAAGAGAACTAAACTGTTGTACCTTATCCTGGTCGTATTTTCCTTCTTGCTGTCTTCTTGTGCTACAGCGTCTTTTTCTAAATACCATGGAGTGGGTAGGTTGAAGACTTATGATTTTTATAGTCCCGATATACCGAAGGCTTTTGATGGATATCGTTTGGCTTTTGCGACTGACTTCCATTATGAAAGCCGTTTCACGAAGAAACGTTTGCCCGGAATGGTGAAAGCCTTGCGGAAGGCTGATGCTGACGTGCTACTTTTGGGCGGAGATTATCGCGGAAGAAATGGTGGAAATATGGATGAGTTGTTTCATGCTCTTCGAGAGGTAGAGTATCCCGATGGAATTTTTGCCATTATGGGAAATCATGAATTTGGAGAGAATGACCGATTGGTCCGTGAGGCGATGAAAAAGTATGAAGTGAAGCTTTTGGAACATCGTTTGGATACCATACGAAAAGGAAATGAACAGATCATCCTTTGTGGAATTCGTAATCCTTTT
Source organism: Phocaeicola sp. (assembly GCA_020026225.1). GTDB lineage: Bacteria > Bacteroidota > Bacteroidia > Bacteroidales > Bacteroidaceae > Phocaeicola. Next base: position 8,056 of record JAHHQU010000032.1, read on the forward strand.
GATTTGAAGGCCAATGGGGTGTCTCCCACACTAAAGTTGAAGCCAGAAGATTTCGTCATTATGCTGACGCATACTCCCGATTATGTAGAGGATGTGGATGTGTCCAATACGGATTTGGCTTTAGCAGGTCATACGCATGGAGGTCAGGTCAGTCTTTTCAAGCATTGGACTCCTGCCAAACATTTTTCAAAATATGGGAACCGCTTCTTGACAGGAATGAAGCATAATAAAGCAGGTATTCCGGTTCTTATCAGCAACGGCTTGGGAACGTCACGTAAAGATATCCGTTTGTTTACCCCCAGTGAAGTTGTTGTGGTAGTCCTGCACCGACAGGAGAAATAGAACTTTTCGGATTCTTGTAAAAGTTCAAAGGCGTCATTTCGTCTTATTGCGAAATAACGCCTTTGAGTTATTTATAGACTTTCTGCCGATTGGTACAATCCTTTTTCCTGAATGATGCGGTAAGCATTGGGATGGAGAAAGTAACGGATATCCTTTCTTTCATTCAAACATTGGCGGATGAATGTGGAACTGACTTCAAGTAAAGGAGTTTCTACTGCCTTCACTCTTTCAGGCAATGAACTTTTGTCTATGTCATAGCCTTTACGCGGATAGACCAGCAAATGATGGTTGGCCAAAATCTGTTCTGGTGATTTCCAGCGGTCGAAGGCTGCCCAATTGTCTGCACCGATAATGAGGTAGAAGTCGCGTTCTGGATAGGTCTCTGATAACTTCTCCAAAGTATGTACGGTATACGATGGTTTGGGTAGATTGAATTCAAAGTCCGAAGCACGAAATTTAGGATAATCGGCTACAGAAGCCTCAACCAAACGCAGACGCATGTTGTCGTCCAACAGGTTCTGCTGTTGCTTGAACGGATTCTGCGGTGATACCAAGAACCAGATTTCATCCACTTCTCCAAATTCACACAAGAAATTGGCCAAAGCCAAATGTCCGATGTGGATGGGATTGAAAGAACCTCCAAATATGCCCGTCCTTATTTTAGTTTTTTCCATTTCTTATAATTGACAACTTGCCAAGCTGCCACTAAGATCATGGCAGTGGCGATGATGTATTCTTGTTTGGCGATGGCTACGATACCTACAGCAAGCGCTGCAAATCCGGTAAGGATAGTCACTAAAATCATTGTACGTGTCAGCGAACTTTTCTTCATGGAAGTTACTCATTAAGGAATTTCTTGATAGTAGCCAAAGCTTCAGCTTGTGCTTTCTCCAATTCATCGTTTACTACGACTACGTCAAACTTTTCTGCAAATCCGAGTTCAAACTCAGCCTTTGCAATGCGGCTTTCGATTACTTCTGGAGTATCGGTACCGCGACCGTTCAGACGTTTGCGTAGCTCTTCTACAGAAGGGGGTTGGATGAAGACCGACAAAGCACGTTCACCATAGAATTTCTTGATGTTGCATCCGCCTACAACGTCAACGTCAAAGATGACGTTTTGTCCGGCTGTCAATTGTTTCTCAACTTGTGCTTTCAACGTTCCATAGAATCGGTCGGTATAGACTTCTTCATATTCCAAGAATTCGTCGTTGGCAATGCGCTGCTTGAATTCTTCTGGAGAAAGGAAGAAATATTCTACTCCGTTTTGTTCTGTACCACGTGGAGGACGGCTGGTGGCTGAGATTGAAAAGGCCAGATTCAGATGCTGCTGCAACAAATAGTTGATGATGGTTGATTTGCCCGAACCGGAAGGGGCTGAAAAGATGATAAGTTTTCCCATATTCTTCATATTGCAGATTACATTACGTTCAACACCTGTTCTTTGATTTGTTCCAACTCGTCTTTCATTTGTACAACGATATTCTGCATTTCTGCTTGATTGGATTTGCTGCCGGTAGTATTGATTTCACGACCCATTTCCTGAGCGATGAAGCCAAGTTTCTTTCCTTGTCCGCCTTTGCCTTCCATGGTTTCACGGAAATATTTCAAGTGATTGGCCAGACGTTGTTTTTCTTCGTTGATATCCAACTTCTCAATGTAGTATATCAATTCCTGTTCCAAACGATTCTTGTCGTAATCCACACTGATGGTCTTTTCCAAAGCGTCGACGATACGTTCACGGATTTTGTTGACGCGTTCTTTCTCGAAAGGTTCGATAGAGGCGAGCAAACGTTCGATATTATTGATTTTCTCTTCAAATTTCTTCTTTAAAGCAGCACCTTCCTGCTGACGGAAACTTACAAGGTTCGCAATTGCTTCTTCAACGCCTTTACGTACAGTTTCCCATTCTTCTTCAGAAAGCTCTTGTACATCAACGCGGGTCAGCACATCCGGCATGCGCAAGAGGGTAGAGAACCAATCTTCAGGCAATGGAATATTGCAACGGTCAGAGATATTTTTGATTTGATTATAGTAATTCACAACCAACGCTTCATTAATCGGTGTAGCAGTTTCTGTGGCATCTTTTTCTATCCATAGACTGAAATCTACCTTACCACGTTCCAACGCTTGAGAAACCATGTTTCGAATTTCCATTTCTTTTTCACGGTACAGCGGTGCGATGCGAGTGGAAAGGTCCATCGCTTTGCTGTTTAACGATTTGATTTCGACGTTTATTTTCTTGTCGCCGAACACTACGGTTGCTTTACCGTATCCGGTCATTGATTGTATCATAATGAATTTGATTTTTTGCAAAAATACGCATTTTATGGGAATAGTTAATCATAAAAAGAATCTATTTGCTGATTGGCTGACTTTGTTGAGGAGTTTTTCCTTTTAGGTATAAGACCTTGAAAGTCTTGCAAACCTGTTTTTACGCAGATATGCAAGACTTTCAGGAACTTCAGGGAGAAGGTGTACTTATTTTATATCCTCATAAGCGGAGATGGCCTTGTTGAATCGAGATTCTATGTCTGAGAATGTATACAAATCGTCAGCATTCATGACTAGCTCTCTTAGCTTGAGGGGATATACCATTGGAGGATTCTTTAAATCCAGAAGTTCAAGATTTCTTAGTTGATCGGTTGTTTGGTATACCAAGTTGACAGCAATGTATTCCTTCCCTTCTTTATCTGCCCATTTTTCAAATACGAGTTTACAGCCGATAGGGGTTTTCTTTTCTATGGAGTTCGGTAATTCGTAGTTCTCTACTTCAAGTGCGGCATTGACACTGGCTATGTTGGAATCGTGTCCGCATAGGAAAGTGAATTTGCGGTCTTTGGCACTCAATTCATCGTTCATATACACTAACAAGGGGTGAGCCACGTTGTAGGCAACTATTGGGGCCGTGAACAATACGTCGCCGTATACATCTTTAATCTTGGCAATCTTTTCCCAATCTTGTAGGGTGATGTTATGGTTGAAAGCTGCTTTTTTCGTGTCTGGTTCTTCATAATATTGTAAAACAAGGGCATCGGAAGCAGAATTTGCAAGCTTGAGGGAACCTTTCATCGCAGGTTCATTTCCTTTTCTTAAGATGATTTCAGTGTCTTCTATGTCGAAAGTTCTGACCTGTCCGGTTTGATAGGCTGGAGAATCTTTCAAGTCGAGAACATCTGCAATGATTCGATAGGAATCTTTCAATCCTTCCTGAATACTTGCCATTCCTTTCTTTCCACCTAAATTGGCAATCTGCTTCATCGCTTCTTCAGAGAAGGCGTCGCTGACTTTGGTTAACCTGGGGAAGAAGATGGGATCCATCTTGCTCGGTGCGAACCGGTGGTTGATGGTCAGGTTGGCAACCGGCATAAATCCAGAAGAAAAATATTGTGCGGTTGCTATGGTGCGTTGCATGCTGTTGGCGTAGAAATTGACTTCATCAGCATTGGGTACATAGTTCTCGGTAAACATACCTGCATCAACGAGCCATTTTCTGAAGAATTGCTCCATCATGGTTTCAAGGATCCCTCCGCGGAGGGTAAGTTCACTGGTACCCGAACTCCATGAGGTCCATGGATGAGGTGTCAATCTTCCTAATATGCTTCCATTGCTTGAGAGCGGGGAGCGGATGTTGTGCCGACTCAAGATGACCACTTCTTTCAATGTGTATTTTTGTTTGAACGCGTCTGAACGTTTTATCTGAGCGGCAAGGATGGAAGGACAGATAATGATCAAGGTTAGTAATGCCCACTTGTTTATGTTTCTCATAAGATGTGTAACTAATGTTAATGATGGAAATAGATTGTAAGCTCAGTATTTAGGGTATATCCAAAGCGACAGGCTTTACGATCCGGAATAAACGACCGGAACAAGTCTTATGACTTCTTTTCATGACTAATCCTAACTGAGGATTACAAGTGATTCGGCAAAAATATAACTTTTTCGACAGCTCTGCAAGATTAGTGATGCAGAGCTGTTTTACTTTGATGTCTTTTAATCTTAGATCGTACGGGGTATGCATCAAGGCAGATGCGTATTTTATGTATGCGAATGAAGCACTATTCTGTTGATATGAACTTTTTATCTTTGTATTTATCAGCGTGAGGTTTCAGCTGATTTCATAGAAGGACCTTTCTCTGTAAACTTTTGTCAATAGAAATCAATACACTTCTCCCTTTTTGCTATATACAAATAAAAAAATCGTATATTTGCAAACTACATATATTAAAGATAAATTATGTCTTGTATTTTACATATTGAAACTTCAACGGAAGTGTGTTCTGTTGCTGTTAGCCAAGACGGGGCTTCTATCTTTTCACAAGAAGACTTTAATGGCCCTTCACATGCTACCTTATTAGGCGTTTTCGTAGATGAGGCGCTGTCATTTGTTGATAATCATGCTATTCCTCTCGATGCTGTAGCGGTTAGTTGCGGTCCAGGTTCTTATACAGGCCTTCGTATCGGAGTCTCTATGGCTAAAGGTATATGCTATGGTCGTAGCATTCCTCTTATCGGTATTCCAACTCATGCCGTGATGAGCGTACCTGTTCTCCTGCGTCACGAATTGCCGGAGAATGCATTGCTTTGTCCGATGATTGACGCTCGTCGTATGGAAGTATATGCTACGGTTTTCGATCGTGCATTGAATGTGGTTCGCCCAACTTCTGCAGATGTTATTGATGAACATTCTTACGAAGAGTTCTTGAAGGATCGTCCGGTTTATTTCTTCGGTAATGGAGCTGATAAATGCCGTGAAAAAATAACTCATCCCAACGCTCATTTCGTGGATAAGATTTATCCTCTGGCTAAATGGATGTTCCCATTGGCAGAAAAGGCAATGGCTTGTGAAGACTTTAAGGATGTAGCTTATTTTGAACCTTTTTATTTGAAAGAGTTCGTAGCTTCCACTCCTAAGAAAATGTTGTAAATAGTTTAAATAATATATGGAATATAATACCCAACAACGTAAACTTCCTCTCCCGGAATATGGACGTAGCGTACAGAACATGGTGGATCACGCTTTAACGATTGAAGATCGTGAGGAACGTCAGTGCTGTGCCAATACCATTGTGAAAATAATGGGAGGAATGTTCCCATATTTACGTGATGAGTCGGATAATAACCAGAAACTTTGGGACCATCTGGCTATCATGTCTGACTTCAAGCTGGACATTGACTATCCTGTGGAGGTGGTCAAGAAAGAAAGTTTGGAAGTGAAGCCGGAGCATATCGCTTATCCGAAACGTACGTATCGTTTCCGTCATTATGGACAGTATGTACAGACGCTGGTGAAGAAAGCCGCTGAATACGAAGACGGAGAAGAAAAGAATCAGCTCATCAATTTGATAGCGAATCAGATGCGTAAGGATTTGCAGAACTGGAACAAGGACAGTGTCGATGCACAGAAGATTGTCGATGATCTTTCTGTCCTTTCAGAAGGTGTGCTGAAGGTGGATTTAGAAAGCATTCACTTGGTGGAACAGCGTAACTTTATGCCGCGCCGCCGTAATAATAACAATAATAACCAACAGAAACGTCGTAATAACTAATTGTTGAAACGTTTCCTGATTGGAATAACCAATAAGTCGTAACTACCATCATGAGTTCATTCATCATAGAAGGCGGACATAAACTTCAAGGTGAGATTATTCCGCAAGGAGCGAAAAATGAAGTGCTTCAGATTTTATGTGCTACCCTGCTTACAGACGAAGTAGTGACCGTACATAATATTCCGAATATCCTCGATGTAAATAATCTGATCCAATTGCTGCGCGATATGGGTGTGACTGTCTGCAAACTGGATGCGGATACTTACACTTTCCAAGCAGATAAAGTGGATCTCTCTTATCTGGAAAGTGAAGAGTTCTTGACTCGTTGTTCTAAACTTCGTGGATCGGTGATGTTGGTGGGACCTTTGGTGGCCCGTTATGGACGTGCCTTGATTTCTAAACCGGGTGGTGACCGTATTGGTCGCCGTCGATTGGATACTCATTTCTTGGGTATTCACAAATTAGGTGCTTCGTTTACTTTTGATGCGAATAAGGGAATCTATACACTGGCAGCCGACAAGCTGAAAGGTACGTATATGTTGCTCGATGAGGCTTCCGTAACAGGTACTGCTAATATCGTGATGGCAGCTGTAATGGCTGAAGGTACGACTACTATTTATAATGCTGCTTGTGAGCCGTACTTGCAACAGTTGTGTCGGATGTTGAACCGTATGGGAGCGAAAATTTCAGGTATCGCATCCAACTTGCTTACCATTGAAGGAGTTACTACGCTTCATGGATGTGAACATACAGTTCTTCCTGATATGATTGAAGTGGGTAGTTTCATTGGCATGGCTGCTATGACTGGCAGCGAAATCACCATAAAGAATGTATCCTATGATAATTTGGGTATTATCCCTGACAGTTTCCGTCGTTTGGGCATTCGCCTGGAACAGCGTGGGGATGACATCTTTGTGCCACAGCAGGATCATTATGAAATAGAATCTTTTATTGATGGTTCTATCATGACGATTGCTGATGCTCCTTGGCCTGGGTTGACCCCCGACTTGCTGAGTGTTATGCTGGTTGTGGCTACTCAAGCGAAAGGAAGCGTGCTGATTCATCAGAAGATGTTTGAAAGTCGTCTGTTCTTTGTGGACAAGTTGATTGACATGGGTGCTCAGATCATTCTTTGTGACCCACACCGTGCTGTAGTGATTGGACACGACCATAATTTCTGTCTCCGTGGCGGCAACGTTACATCTCCTGATATTCGTGCCGGCATTGCTTTGCTGATTGCAGCCATGAGTGCCGAAGGTACTAGCCGTATTCACAATATCGAGCAGATTGACCGCGGGTATCAGAATATTGAGCAGCGTCTTACAGCTTTGGGAGCACGTATTACCCGTATATAATTTAATTTATTTATCGAGTCAGCCTGCTTGCAGGAAAGTAAGGGACTCTTGATAAATTCAACTACATGATAAGAAAAGAAGAAGTATATAAGATCGGTATCATCAATAAACCTCATGGGGTGAAAGGGGAAGTCTCTTTTACTTTCACAGATGATATTTTTGATAGAGTAGATTGTGATTATCTGGTTCTCCTTCTGGATGGAATCTTTGTACCTTTCTATATAGAAGAATACCGCTTCCGCTCGGATACGACCGCTCTCTTGAAGTTTGAGGATGTGGATACGGTGGAAAAAGCCCGCATGTTTACCAATGTGGAAGTGTATTTCCCTGTCAAATATACGGAAACGGATGAGGATGATACCATTCCTACTTGGAACTACTTTGTCGGTTTTGGAGTAAATGACGTCAAACACGGTTATTTGGGTGAAATCACTCATGTGGACGATTCTACGATGAACGTTCTCTTCGTCATTGAAAAGGAGGGAGAAGAACTCTTGCTTCCTGCCCATGAAGAGTTTATTCTTGGATTGGACAAAAAGCATCGGAAAATCCAAGTGGAAATACCGGAAGGCCTCTTGGAGTAAATTCGATTAATAAGAAATAAATACCGCTCGATTATGAAGAAAAAAGGACGTAGAGCTTTTTGGCATAACTTCAAGTTTAAGTATAAGCTTACTATCATTAATGAGAATACCTTGGAAGAGGTAGTGGGGATTCATGTCTCCAAACTCAATGGCTTGTCGGTGCTGCTTTCTGCTTGTACCTTGATTTTTCTTGTTGCGGCTGTTATCATAGCCTTTACTCCTTTGCGTAACTATCTGCCGGGATATATGAACAGTGAAGTTCGTGAGCAGATTGTGACAAATGCTTTGCGTGCCGATTCTTTGCAGCAGGCACTTGTCCGACAGAAGCTGTATATCATGAATGTTCAGGATATCATCAGTGGCAGGGTGAAGGCGGATTCAGTTCAGTCGATTGACTCACTGAAAAATGTGCGTGTCGATGAATTGTTGGAACGTAGCAGAGAAGAAGAGGAATTCATCAAAAAATATGAAGAGTCCGAACGTTACAACCTGCGTAATATAAGCGGTGAACGTGAAATAGAGGGCTTGGTCTTTTATCGGCCTACTCGGGGCTTGATGTCGGCCAACTTTGACCCGTCTAAGAAACATTTCGGTATCGACTTGACGGCAAGTCCAAACGAGAGTGTCTTGGCAGTGTTCGACGGTACGGTCGTATTCGCTGCCTATACGGTGGAATCGGGTTATGTCATTCAGATCCTGCATTCACAGAATTTTGTGAGTGTATACAAGCATTGCGGAACCTTGATGAAACACCAAGGCGACAAGGTCAAGGGGGGAGACGTAATTGCTCTTATCGGACAAGAACATAAAGAAAAGCCACATCTTCACTTTGAATTGTGGTATAAAGGAACTCCCGTTAATCCGGGAAAATATGTAGTATTCTAGAAATGAAGAAACAGATTGCAATTTTAGGTTCAACAGGTTCAATCGGGACTCAGGCTTTGCAGGTCATTGAAGAACATCCCGATTTGTATGAAGTATATGCATTGACTGCAAATAATCAGGTGGAACTTTTGGCACAGCAGGCTCGTAAGTTTCATCCAGAGGCGGTAGTTATTGCCAATGAGGAGAAGTACCTTCAGTTGAAAGATATGTTGGCCGATCTCCCAGTGAAGGTCTATGCAGGAGCTGAGGCTCTTTGTCAGATTGTAGAGTCCGGACCTATCGATATCGTTTTGACCGCAATGGTAGGTTATGCAGGGCTGCGTCCTACGATGAACGCCATCAAGGCTCGTAAAGCCATTGCTTTGGCAAATAAAGAAACTTTGGTCGTTGCAGGAGAATTGGTGACAGCTTTGGCTGAACAATATCATACACCCATTTTACCGGTCGATTCAGAACATTCTGCAATCTTCCAGTGTCTGGAAATGCAGAATCCCGTGCATAAACTTATCTTGACAGCATCGGGTGGTCCTTTCCGTACTTTTACCCATGAACAGATGAAGACGGTAACCAAAGCTCAAGCGTTGAAGCATCCGAATTGGAGTATGGGAGCAAAGATTACCATCGATTCTGCATCTATGATGAATAAAGGTTTTGAGGTGATTGAAGCCAAGTGGCTTTTTGGTGTCCCTGCCAGCCAGATAGAAGTGGTAGTACATCCTCAGTCCATCATTCACTCCATGGTGGAATTTGAAGATGGAGCCGTGAAGGCACAGTTGGGAATGCCAGACATGCGTCTTCCCATCCAATTTGCTTTCTCTTATCCGAAACGTGAGAGCCTTTCTGGCGAACGTTTGGATTTTGCCAAGTTTAATACGCTGACTTTCGAGAAGCCGGATTTGAACCGTTTCCGTAATTTGGCATTGGCTTATGAGGCCATCCACCGAGGTGGAAACATGCCTTGCATCATCAATGCGGCCAATGAAGTGGCGGTAGCTGCTTTCTTAAAAGACCAGATTTCTTTCTTGGGAATGAGTGATGTTATTGAAAAGACCATGAATACAGCCTCTTTCATCGCTACACCAACTTATGAAGATTATGTAGCTACCGATACAGAGGTTCGTCGTATTACAGCGGAACTTATTGCATCTTCAAAATATTGATCGGTCAATTTTTTCTGTGGCATTCTGTGATGGACTGACACAGAAATAGAGTGGTAATGTAATTTACCATGCACAAACACATAAATAATACATTGGTTTAATTTTAGAATTTAGAAAAACAGATGGAGACTTTTTTGATTCGTGCCCTCCAGTTGATTCTTAGCCTTTCATTGCTGGTAATCATTCATGAGGGAGGACACTTTTTCTTTGCGCGCCTTTTTAAAATCCGGGTGGAGAAATTTTATATCTTCTTTGATCCTTGGTTCTCACTCTTTAAGTACAAGCCTAAAAACAGTGATACGGAGTATGGCGTAGGATGGCTTCCTTTGGGTGGCTACTGCAAGATAGCAGGTATGATTGATGAGTCAATGGATACAGAACAGATGAAGCAGCCGGCTCAGGAATGGGAATTCCGTGCTAAACCAGCTTGGCAGCGTTTGTTGGTCATGATAGGTGGAGTGCTGATGAACTTCCTTTTGGCCTTGTTCATCTATTCAATGATTCTTTTCACTTGGGGTGACAGTTATGTGGCTTTGAAGGATATGAATCACGGAATGAAATTCAACGAAACCGCTCAAAAAATCGGGTTCCGTGACGGAGATATCTTGCTGAGTGCCGATGGTGAAGAATTGGACCGTTTCGGAATGGATATGATTCGTAGCATGGTGGAAGCTCGTGACGTGACGGTTCTTCGAGATGGGAAGTCTGTTACGGTAAATATGCCGGAACTGAGTTTGCTGGAAGTGGCAAAGCAGGATCCGATGTTTGTTGAAGTCTTGTATCCGAATGTGGTAGATTCAGTCTTGGCTGGAGGAGGCTTTGCAGAAGCTGGAATCCAGAAAGGAGATTCTATCTTGGCATTCAATGGCAAGTCGGTTCATTCATGGAATGAATTCCTTGAAGAGCTTGCCATGTTGAAAGCTGCACAGGAAGTGAAAGGAGACAGTACCGGTGTCTTCTCATTGGCTTATTTGCGTGCCGGCATGCAGGATACTGTAACCGTACATACCGACAAGAACTTTAAAGTAGGTGTTATCGGCGGATTCTTGGATTACCAGCCGACTCGATTGAATTACGGGTTCTTTGAATCTTTCCCTGCTGGAGCTGTTTTAGGGGTAAATACCCTGAAAGGATATGTGAGCGATATGAAGTATGTGTTCACAAAAGAAGGAGCTCAGAGCATAGGAGGTTTTGGAGCTATTGGTAGCATCTTCCCGAAGGTATGGGATTGGCATCGCTTCTGGAGCATGACTGCATTCTTGTCCATCATTCTTGCTTTCATGAATATTCTTCCTATTCCTGCTTTGGACGGAGGACATGTTATGTTCTTGATGTATGAAATCATCGCCCGCAGAAAACCGAGTGACCGATTCTTGGAGTATGCACAGATGGTGGGTATGTTCATTCTGTTCGCCTTGTTGATTTGGGCCAACTTCAATGATGTACTTCGCTTTGTCCTTTAATTAGATATTGCCTGTCGGGAAATAGGCAGACAGGTTTTCTTTTCTGAAAAATCCATTGATGACATTCTGTCGTTTAGACTTGTTGCTAGAATCTCGTCAATGGATTTTTTGTATTCACATGGATGCAGTGCGATGTGATTGCATTCAATTTTATACGCCGTTTACAGCCTGAAATCTTTCTTGTATAGCTTATAAATTGCAGATTTTTATGTATGTTTGCAAAAAATAAAAATCATTAATCTTTAAAAAATAAAACTATGTTTAAGAATCATCCGAAAGGATTATTAGCTGCAGCACTTTCTAACATGGGAGAGCGTTTCGGATACTACATCATGAACGCCGTGTTAACGCTGTTCCTTTGCTCTAAGTTCGGCCTGAGCGACGAATCTAGTGGCATTATCTATTCATTTTTCTACTGTGGTATTTATGTGTTGAGTTTGGTAGGTGGTATCATTGCCGACCGTACTCAAAATTATAAAGCTACAATCATGTCGGGTCTTGTAATCATGGCCTTGGGATATGTCGTTCTTTCATTCCCTATTTTGACTACGACCTCTAACATCGGTTGGCTTCTTCCGCTTACTTGCGTCGCTTTGTTCTGTATTGCCTTTGGTAATGGTTTGTTCAAGGGTAACTTGCAGGCCATCGTTGGACAGATGTACGATAACTTGGAAAAAGATGCAGAGAAAGATGGTCCAGAAGCTGTGAAGATGGCAAAAAGTCGTCGTGATTCTGGCTTCCAGATTTTCTATGTATTTATCAATATTGGTGGTTTGATTGCTCCGTTCATGGCTCCTATGCTTCGTGAATGGTGGTTGAAAAAACACGATTTAGCTTATAATGCTGACCTCCCTGCATTGTGTCACCAGTTCTTGGATTCAGTTGAAAGCGGTACTGAAATGGCTGCTCAAAACCTTGCTAACTTGAATGAGTTGGTTGTAAAGGTGGGAGGCCAGGCAGGTACAGACTTGACCGCATTCTGTACTCAGTATTTGGATGTCTTCAATACCGGTATTCACTATTCATTCATCGCTTCAGTGGTTGCCATGATGGTTTCATTGTGTGTCTTTGTCTGCACTCGTAAGATGTTCCCAACTCCAGGAAAGAAGGAAGAAAAGGCAACTGCATCTTATACCGCAGAAGAAAAACAGGCTATGGCTAAAGAAATCAAACAGCGTATGTATGCCTTGTTTGCAGTGCTTGGTATTGTAATCTTCTTCTGGTTCTCATTCCATCAGAACGGACAGTCACTTTCATTCTTTGCACGTGACTTCGTGGTGACAGAAAGTATTGCACCAGAAATCTGGCAGGCTGTAAATCCATTCTTCGTAATCGTCTTGACACCGATTATCATGATGTTCTTCGGTGCATTGACTCGCAGAGGCCGTGAAATCTCAACACCTAAAAAGATTGCTATTGGTATGGCTATCGCAGGTGCTGCTTTCTTGTTCTTGACCGTGTATTCTTATATTGCAGGTTATCCTTCAGCTGAGGCGTTCAAAGGAATGTCTGATGCAGCTAAAGCAGGTGTGAAAGCTGGTCCATGGGTATTGATTGTCATTTATTTCTTCTTGACTGTTGCCGAATTGTTCATTTCTCCATTGGGATTGTCATTCGTGTCAAAAGTTGCTCCGAAGCATTTGCAGGGCTTGTGCCAGGGCTTGTGGTTAGGTGCAACGGCTATCGGTAACCTCTTCTTGTGGGTAGGTCCGTTGATGTACAACAGATGGCCAATCTGGCAGTGCTGGGCAGTATTCTTCGCTGTCTGCCTCATCTCAATGAGTGTCATGCTTGGTATGGTTAAATGGTTGGAAAGAGTTACCAAATAATCATTGTGACTATTAGTAAAACCTAGAAAAATACGACGGCATTGGATTATCGGTGAATTCCGGTTCCAATGCCGTTTCTTTTTGTACCTCGTTTTACCGATGTTTTACAGTTTTCTTGTTTTCTAATCAACAAATTATACGTATTTTTGTAAACAAAAACCTAAAGATATAATTATGGCAAAAGAACTAGAATTAAAGTACGGCTGTAACCCTAATCAGAAACCAGCTCGTATTTTTATGGAAGAAGGCGAATTGCCTATCGAAGTATTGAACGGAAGACCTGGTTACATCAACTTCCTTGATGCTTTGAACGGATGGCAGTTAGTAAAAGAATTGAAGGAAGCTACAGGTATGCCTGCTGCAACTTCATTCAAGCATGTTAGCCCTGCTGGTGCTGCTATTGGTTTGGAATTGGATGAAACCATGAAGCGTATTTATTTCGTGGATGGTCTTCCTTTGTCTCCATTGGCTAATGCGTATGTACGTGCTCGTGGTGCCGACCGTATGTCGTCTTACGGTGACTTCATCGCTTTGAGTGATGTATGTGACGAAGCTACTGCTCGTTTCATCAACCGTGAAGTTTCAGACGGTGTGATTGCTCCTGGTTTTACAGAGGAAGCTTTGGCTATCTTGAAGAACAAACGTAAAGGTACTTACAACGTCATCAAGATTGATCCTAACTATGTGCCGGCTCCTATTGAACGCAAACAGGTGTTTGGTGTTACTTTTGAACAGGGTCGTAACGAAATCAAATTGAACGGTGATAACTTGTTTGAAAATATCCCAACTCAGAATAAGGAATTTACAGAAGCTGCAAAACGCGATTTGATGATTGCATTGATCACTTTGAAATATACTCAGTCAAACTCTGTATGTTATGTTAAAGATGGTCAGGCTATCGGTATCGGTGCCGGTCAGCAGAGCCGTATCCACTGTACTCGTTTGGCTGGTAATAAGGCCGATATTTGGTATTTGCGTCAGCATCCGAAAGTATTGAACTTGCCTTGGGTTGAAAAGATCCGTCGTGCAGACCGTGACAATACCATCGATATCTACATCAGCGATGATTACGAAGATGTATTGGCAGATGGAGTATGGCAGAACTTCTTTACTGAAAAGCCTGAAATCTTGACTCGTGAAGAAAAACGTGCTTGGTTGGATACACAGAAGGGTGTAGCTCTGGGCTCTGATGCGTTCTTCCCATTCGGTGACAACATTGAACGTGCTCATAAGAGTGGTGTGGATTTCATAGCACAGGCTGGTGGTTCTGTTCGTGATGACAATGTGATTGAAACTTGCGACAAATACGGTATTGCTATGGCATTTACTGGTATTCGTTTGTTCCATCATTAATTGAAAGCGTTCCTTCTATGTCTCTAAAGGGATAGCAGGATAAGATACATCTCTTTTTCAAAAGAGAGAGGGCATAAAAAAAGCTGGAAGTCATTCCAGCTTTTTTTATGGGGTAAAATGAAGAAATCAAGCTTCTTTTGCCTTGAAAGCAAGGGCATACATACGCATTTGTTTTACCATTGCTAACAGACCGTTGCTTCGGGTAGGTGAGAGGTGTTCCTTCAGACCGATCTTTTCAATGAAATAAAGGTCGTTCTCCAAAATTTCGTCTGGAGTATGTCCTGATACGACTTGGATAAGAAGTGCTACGATACCTTTTACAATCAGAGCATCACTCTCAGCTTGGAAGATGATTTTACCATCCACCAGGTCGGCCTGTAGCCATACACGGCTTTGGCAACCGTCAATCAAGTTCTGGTCTGTTTTGTATTTTTCATCCAGTGGCTCTTGTTCGCTGCCAAGGTCAATCAGTAGTTGGTACTTGTCCATCCAATCATCGAAGTCGCTGAATTCTTCGATGACTTCGTCTTGTAATTCGTTGATTGTTTTCATTTTATTTCTTTTTAGTTTTTATTTTTCGTTGTATATGACTTGAAGAACGGTTTGACCGACCGCTTGTAAAGTATTGCGGTTGATGTGTTCCATGTTATCATCTTGGGTATGCCAGGTCGGATTGAATCCGTTTCGACTTCTGATGTCAAAATCGATGATATCTACACAAGGAATTTGACGGAAACGATTTACATAAACATGGTCATCCACCACCTCGCCACCGTTTTCTTTAATGAAGTAACGGTTGAATCCCAGCTTATGAGCTGCTTTCCATATTTTCTTCATGGCTGAATGAGCGGTACGTTGTGTGTATCCTTCATAGAAGAAGGAAGCATTTTCACCGCCTACCATATCCAAAAGGATGCCAAATCGTGCCTTGTAATTACTTACGTGAGGAATGCGTCCCCAATATTGTGATCCCAGGCACCAGGTGTCTTCTTTGTGTCTTCCTTCGTAGAAATCAGGAGTACCATAATCTTCTGCATCAAAGAAAATCAGGTCGATTCCAATGGAGGGAGCTTGTTGCTGTAATTGACGTGCCACTTCAAGAAGCACTCCTACGCCGCTGGCTCCGTCGTTGGCTCCGTCAATAGGTGTACGATGAAACTTTTCTTCATCGTTATCTGAATACGGACGGCAGTCCCAATGAGCACAGAGCATGACACGCTTCTTGGCGTCAGGGTTATATGCTCCGATGATGTTGCGGGCCTTCAGAATCGTTCCGTCATAGGCTACCAGATCTGCATATTGGTTGTACACCTTGGCACCGAATCTTTCCAATTGTTCGGCTAAATACGTTCCGCAAGCTTGGTGCGCTTTTGTATTCGGAACACGAGGACCGAACTTCACTTGTTCGGCAATGTAGTTGTAGGCACTATCTGCATTGAAGGCAGGAACCTGTACGGAACTTTCTATTTCTGTCTTTTCAGCTTTCGTATCGCTTTTACTGCTGCTTCCACATGAGATGAAAGCAACTCCCAAGAATAGGAGAGAAGCGGATATTGCTTTATTCAATGATTTCATAATAAAAAAGTTTGAATTACCGTGGACAAAGTTACATTAATTATTCCTTTGTTGAAACCTCTGGATAAGTTTTGTGTAACGGATTAGTTCCATGGTAACATTGGGTTTGTATATTCTAAAAAGATAAAGTCATTTCTTCTTGTCTCTTCTTTACAGGAACTCGAGAATAGGGAATCATTCAGCTTGACATCAACAATCTTTTTAGCGGATGCATCTTACAACTGTAGTGAAGCTTGTTTCTGCACTTCTTCCATGACACGAAGGAAATTGCCGCCCCAAATCAAACGGATATCGTCTTCACTGTAGCGTTCGTGCATCAACCTGCGAGTAAAGTTGATGAGTTCTGAAGAATCGTTGCATCCGATGATACCGCCATCTCCGTCAAAATCAGTACCCAATCCTACGTGTTCCACGCCTACCAGATTGACGATGTGGTTCAGGTGTTCGATAGCATCACATATCGTGGCAGGTCGGTCTGAACGGAGGAAACCGCTATAAAGACAGACTTGGATCACGCCACCTTTTTTAGCCAGTGCTTTGATTTGTTCATCGTATAAGTTTCGTGGATGGTCACAGAGTGCACGGCAAGATGAGTGGGAACAGACTACAGGAAGGCGACTGATATCCAGTGTGTCGTAGAACGTTTGTACACCGGCATGCGATAAATCGACCATCATACCCACACGGTTCATTTCGTGGATTACCTGCTCTCCGAATGCAGACACTCCCAGATTTTCTTCGTTGTAACGTGCCGAACCGCAGATGTCGTTGTTACCATTATGGCAGAGTGTCATGTATACGATTCCCCGTTTTCGGAAACGTTCCACATTGGTTAAATCTTTGCCGATGGCATATCCGTTTTCAATTCCTAACATAATTGCTTTTTTCCCGGCTGCTTTTAAACGGTACAAGTCTGTAGGCTTATATGCGATGTCTACTGCAGTGCAGTTGGCCGCCACCATTTTCTCCAGCTCATTCAAGATTCCGTCGGCTTTAGCAGTTGCAGCCAGCAAGGATTCATCGTCACGTTCTTTTTGAGGAATATAAGCCACCATGATGGTTGCGTCCTGTCGTCCTTCCGTCATTTTGTGCAAATCCACTTTAATTTTTGGGTCACGGGTGTCGAAGCGAATTCCTTGACCGAAAAACATAGGGGTATCGCAGTGGGTATCCAATGTCAGTACCTTGTGATGCAATTCTTTGGCTTTCTGGAATGAAAGTGCTTCACCGATTAGCCATTGGAAAAGGGGAAGCATGTATTCGTCGTGGTTGACAATGAAGCATTCTGGATGCCATTGTACTCCTATCATAGCCTTGTATTCTGTGCTTTCGATAGCTTCAATCACTCCATCGGTAGCTCGAGCTGTCACTCGGAAACCTGGGGCCGTTTCTTTAACGGCTTGGTGATGGAATGAATTGACCGCCAACTTTTCTGTGTGGAACAGATTGGCGAGAATGCTGTCTGGTTCCAAGTTCACGGTATGTGAAGCATAAGCACGGTCAAGGTCTTGGCTGTGCTTGATGTGCGGTCCTTCGCTTTGCGTATCAATGTCTTGGTAGAGGGTACCTCCCAAAGCTGCATTCATAACTTGGATGCCTCGGCAGATACCCAAGATTGGAATTTGTCGGTTGGCTGCCAGACGGACTAAAAGTAGTTCCTGCCGATCGCGGTACGGGTTGATGTTGTGCAAAGCTTCTACCGGCTCCTCGTGGAGGAAAAGAGGGTTTACATCGGCACCTCCACTTAATAAGATGCCATCTACCCGATTCAGCATTTCAATCAGAAGGTCGGTCTCTTCAAATGGAGGAATGACCAAAGGAATTCCTCCTGCTTTCAGAATGGAATTGAAATATCCAGGAAGTAAGGACAAGTTTCCGTCGCTGACATTGCCGGTAATACCGATTACCGGGGCTTTCTTAGAAGTTGAAAAATGATTGTGAATCTTTTGATAGTCGGATTCGGTATCGAATGTTTGATATGTTTTCATAAGTTAAATCTTTCTCTGAATTAGGACAAATATAGGTATAAATTCAGATTATTTTTTCATACTACTATGATTTTTGCAAATTTTTTATGATAAAATAGGTTTATATTT
>JAHHQU010000033.1 GCA_020026225.1 Phocaeicola sp.
AAATCTGCAAGTTTCTTGCCCTAAAGGTACTTAAAACTTGCAGATTTATCAAAGATTTTTATAAACTAATTTACTGAATATCAATAGATAAAGATGTTCTTAAGGGACGACTAATTACCGTCGATATCTGTCATGGTCCCCTTGGTAGAGTTCTTCAAATAAACCGTAGCAAAAACAGGTTCACCGTCCTTTGAATCAATCTTACCCGAAATGGTAATCTGATCATGAATTGCAGCAACCGCCATCAAATGACAAAACATCAAAAGAATCATCGTCGTGCAACTTCTCAACATCCTAAATTTCATATTTCCTAATTCTATATTTAAACTTTACCGTCATCCGATAAAGTACGTACCTTCAATGTTTGAAAGAAAGGTAAAGTCCCCTTCTGAATTCGGCTGCAAAGGACGTAAATCCATCACCGGGAAGATTAACTTATCGTCCGCAGTATGCAACTTATCGTCTTTTTTTTCATCTTTTCGTGTTTTCTGAAGCCCAATCAGGGTATAAAATCGTCCAAAACCAATAAAAAAGTCCAAAATATCATAGAAATTCTACACCCCCCCCGATAAAAAGAAACGGACTCACATCCCCACTATTTTCTCTCCATTCCCCAAAGTCCATAAAAAAAGCGGGATTCCTCTACTCAAAAGTAGAAGAATCCCGCCCTTAAGAATTCATCTCCAACAAAGCTACCCGATTCTGCTAACCGAAGTACCCACTATTGGATTTCATATTTTCATTTACGATAGCTGTCCAACCCTTCAGCCTGGAACTTGCGAATAAAATTAAAATGCTTTTCAACCTCAGATTCTGCATAATTCACATAAACCTGAAGAGATTTAGCAAAGAGTTCCGGTGCTTTAGTTGCATCCTGCAACAACAAGTGACTCATGACGTTCACAGCAGCCATTTCATACAAACGGCGAGCTACGAAATCAAGCAATTCCTGATTCTGGCTATCTTTTACCGCATTGGTACAAGCTTCAAACTTACGAGTCATATCTTTAATGCGGTTCAACAGCGGTTCGAATTCGGGTGCACATGGAACCAATTCATAATCGTGGAGAGTTGCCGCATACGAACCATTAGTCACGTAACGGATAGCTGCCACTGTCTGCAGCTGAGTAGTTCCTTCATAAATGCTAGTGATACGTGCATCACGATAAATACGCTGGCAAGCATATTCCATCATGAAACCAGAACCTCCATGAATCTGGATACAATCGTATGCGTTCTGATTGGCATATTCTGAGTTCATACCTTTAGCCAACGGAGTCAAGCTATCGGCCAATTTAGCATACATTTTCTGTTCCTTACGCTCTTCTGGAGTCAATTTGCGTTCACGAGCGATGTCATCCAAAGCCTTGTAAATATCTACATAGCGAGCTGTCTGATACAACAAAGCACGACCAGCATCCAATTTGGCTTTCATGGTAGCCAGCATATCGTATACAGCCGGGAATTCAATGATAGCCTTACCAAACTGCTTACGGTCTTTTGCATAAGCCAAGCCCTCATTATAAGCAGCCTGACTCAAACCTACAGACTGAGCCGCAATACCCAAACGAGCCCCGTTCATCAAAGCCATGACATATTTAATCAAGCCCAACTTACGGTCACCGCACAATTCAGCCTTTGCGTTCTTGTACACCAATTCACAAGTAGGAGAACCATGGATACCTAATTTATTCTCTATACGACGAACATCTACACCCCCGTCATTCTTGTCATAAATAAACATGGACAAGCCACGACCATCGTGAGTGCCTTCTTCCGAACGAGCCAGTACCAAGTGTAAGTTTGCATCACCGTTTGTGATGAAACGCTTCACACCGTTCAATCGCCAACAATTATTTTCTTCATCAAATGTAGCCTTCAACATAACGCTCTGAAGGTCAGATCCTGCATCCGGTTCAGTCAAGTCCATAGACATGGTTTCTCCTGCACAGATACGAGGGATGAAGCGGCTATGCTGATCTTCGTTGCCGAATTCATACAAAGTCTCAATACAATCCTGAAGCGACCAAATGTTACCGAAGCCCGCATCAGCCTGTGCAACAATTTCAGCACACATTGTATAAGGAGTAATCGGGAAGTTCAAACCGCCAAAACGACGAGGCATGGTCATACCATTCAAACCAGCTTTCACCATGGCATCCAAATTCTGCTGAGTACCTGAAGCGTATTGCACACGACCATTTGCATGATGAGGACCTTCCTCATCTACTCCTTCAGCATTCGGTGCTACGATATCACCAGCCAATTCACCTGTGATTTCCAAAACTTTATCGTAAGAATCGATTGCATCCGCATAATCAAGTGGAGCATAATCGAATTCGTCTTTATCTCTATAGCTGCGTTCTTTCAATTCGCAGATACGTTCCATCAACGGATTATTCAGATGGAAACGCAATTCCGGGTGTTCTGTATAAAAGTTTGCCATTACTTACTGTTCTTTTTGTAATACTTAATCATCTTAGGAATCACTTCTTCTACAGTTCCATTAATCACATAATCAGCGATGGTATTAATCGGTGCATTCGGATCGCTGTTGATAGAAATGATAATACCTGCATCCTGCATACCTGCAATATGCTGAATCTGACCAGAAATACCGCAAGCAATATACAATTTAGGATGAACAGTTACTCCTGTCTGACCAATCTGACGGTCATGTTCACAGAAACCGGCATCGACAGCTGCACGGCTGGCACCCACTTCGGCATGAAGTTCTTTAGCCAATTCATACAACATATCAAAACCTTCCTTACTGCCCATACCATAACCACCGGCAATGACGATGGAAGAACCTTTCAGATTATGTTTTGCCTTTTCCACATGACGGTCAATGACCTTCACAACATAGTCTGTTTTAGGAACATACTTATCCACCTCGTGACGAATCACTTCACCTGGATAGTTTTCATCCAAGATTTCTTTCTTCATCACACCTTCACGAACCGTAGCCATCTGTGGACGATGATCAGGGTTTACAATGGTAGCGACAATATTCCCTCCGAAAGCCGGACGAATCTGAAACAACAGATTTTCATAAGTCTTGCGCTGTTTCTTGTCTTCGTAATCACCGATTTCAAGCTGAGTACAATCAGCAGTCAAACCACTAGTCAGCGATGAAGAAACACGCGGACCGAGGTCACGACCAATTACAGTTGCTCCCATCAAACAAACCTGCGGCTTTTCTTCTTTGAAAAGATTGACCAAAATGGAAGTATGAGGAAGGGAAGTATAAGGGAAAAGTCCTGGAGCATCGAATACATGTACGCAATCCACTCCAAAAGGCATCACTTGTTTTTCTACACCTTCAAGGTTGGAGCCAGCACAGATTGCTTCCAACTTGCAACCCAAATCATTAGCTAACTTACGACCTTTTGTTAAAAGTTCGAGACTGACATCGGCAACGTGGTTACCTTCCAGCTCACAATATACAAATACATTATTCATAGTCTTTATCCGATAGTGTGGTTAGCCAACAGTTCAACAATCAAATTTTCTACATCTTCATCGCTGCCAGTCAGCGTTTTGCTTTCCTTAGCCTGGAAGACAATGTTTTCAATTTTCTTCACTTTCGTAGGAGAACCTGACAAGCCACATTGTACTACGTCGCCGTTGACATCGGCTACACTCCATTCTGTAATATTCAAGTAAGGACGACTTTCGTAAAGGTCGGCATAAGAAAGTTCCTCACCGTTCTTGGTGAAAGCCGCCTTCTCCTGTGCACCCAACGCACGTTTGTATTTCTGAACCAACTTGGCATTACGCGGACGACAAGGAGCCGCACTTCCATTTACTGTAAGCACGATAGGAAGAGGAGCTTCCACTACCTCTACCCCTCCATCAATATGACGTTTTACACGGATATGTCCATATTTAACTTCTTGGATTTCTTCTACATAGGTAACTTGAGGAAGACCTAATTTTTCTGCAACCTGCGGACCTACCTGAGCGGTATCTCCATCAATCGCTTGACGACCACCTACTATAATATCATAATCACCTATCTTACGAATGGCTGTTGCCAATGCATACGATGTAGCCAACGTATCAGCACCAGCAAAAGCACGGTCAGTCAACAAGTAGCCGTTGTCAGCACCTCGATATAATCCTTCACGGATTATTTCTGCGGCACGACCGGGACCCATAGTCAACATGGTAACTGTGGAACCTGGATGTGTGTCTTTCAGTCTGAGTGCCTGTTCCAAAGCGTTCAAATCTTCCGGATTAAAGATAGCCGGAAGAGCTCCACGGTTTATTGTACCGTCAGCATTCATGGCATCTTTCCCCACGTTACGCGTATCGGGTACTTGTTTGGCCAAAACTACAATTTTCAAACTCATTAGATTAATATTTTGGTTATAATAAAATTTTTATGGCAAATTTAATGAAAGCATTCGGACTACAAAACGATAAAGACATAAAAATGCACAACCTTGTACACTTTGAGCAATCACAGATTTACTCCCTTGAAAATAAGGCTTTATAAAGATAACCAACCGCTTATACTCCTCTAAAAACCAAGAATCACCTAAAATCGCACCATTGCATAATTGACCTAAATCAAGAAATGGAATATAAAAAAATAAAAAACATGCTTTAGAGCATTTATCCTAAATATTTTTTGTATCTTTGTATCGACAAATAAGGAAAAACAACAACAGCTTCCGAATGGCGGAAGCACAAAACCAAGACGATTATGAGAAATGAAATTTTAAAACTACAGTATCAGATTAAACGTTACCAATCAATGGGAAACGGTGTAATGTGTCAGGCTTTGAACAGCAAACTTCACAAATTGCTTGAAAAGCAATAAAAAGCTGTTCTCTTCAAAAAGAAAGAGTTATCAACCATTAAATATCATGAAGGTGAATATCGGTTGCCGATATTCACCTTTTTTATTTTCCTCCATCTCTTTCATCCCCAGCATGTGAAATACTCTCGTATTTCATCAAATCAATATTTCACAAAGTAAAAACCTTCAAAAACAATGTACCATGAATGAATTAATAAATGAAATCACTCAGTATATCCATTACAAAGCAAACTCTTCCTGGAAAGATGAAATCATTTTTCTGCTAATAATCACGGCACTTTCCTATTTCCTTCCCCGTCTCTTCAAAAGACTCATCATACCAGCTGCTAAAAAATTGACCCGACGAACCAAAGCAACTTGGGATGATTATCTTTTCAATGAAAAGACATTGAACGCTTTTTGCCGAATCATCCCTCCTATTATATGGTATGCATGTCTGCCTATGGTGCTCACGCACCTTCCCAACGTACTGAACGCGTTACAGCATGTCTGCATGATTTATCTCGTCATTGCTTCACTGATACTGCTCAAAGTGTTCCTGGATTCGCTCTATGAGATATCCAACCGACATGAACGGTTCAAGAACCGCCCGCTGAAAGGAATTTACCAAATGATCTTTCTGTTGGCACTCGGAGTAGGAATTGTAATCATCATCGGTATTCTAATAGATAAAGATCCCACAACGATTCTGACCGGATTAGGTGCCTCAGCGGCTATTCTGATGTTAGTGTTCAAGGACAGCATTCTGGGACTGGTAGCAGGCATACAGCTTTCAGCCAATGAAATGCTCAGCCCCGGTGACTGGATTACCATTCCCAAATCAGGTGTTGACGGAAATGTACTGGAAGTATCACTCACTACCATTAAGGTACAGAATTTCGACAATACCATCATCACCATTCCTCCTTATGCCTTGGTAAGCGATTCTTTCCAAAACTGGAGAGGAATGCAGGAATCAGGAGGAAGACGAATCAAACGTGCCATCTACATTGACTTGAATACCGTACACTTCAACACAAAAGAAGAACTGAAAGCTTATCAAGAAAAAGGATTGCTGAGACAAGAGGACCTGGAAGGTCAAGAACAAATGGTAAACGTGGAAGCTTACCGTGCTTACCTAAAACATTACTTAAGGAATCATCCGAAAATCAGCCAAAACATGACTCTATTAGTCAGAGAGCTCTCGCCTACTCCCGAAGGAATGCCTCTGGAAATCTATTGTTTCACCAATACAACCAATTGGGGAGCTTATGAGGACATCCAATGTGAAATAATCGGTCACATCACCGCCATACTTCCTGAATTCGGGCTCCGCATTTACCAGCGTTACACCGGTTTTGATTATACCCGTTCATAATAAAGAAGCCGCATTTAGTCAAATGATTGAACTAAATGCGGCTTCATATTTCATGCAAGACACCAACGAAACAAGACTCGCTCATTCCGTCCATGCAAAAGTGTCATCGCTTATATTACCAAAACTGCTATCAACTGAATAAACAGAATAAGGAAGACCATAGCAATAGGATAAACGGTAGCATAAGCCACACTCGGAATGTTGCTGTCGGTCATCGAATCCACCGCAGCCAAGCCCGGCGTACTCGTCATTCCACCTGTAATGGTACCCAAAAGGTCAAGCAAACTGATTTTGAAGACCAAACGTCCCACCAATGCCGCTACCAACATAGGAACAAAAGTGATCAAGGCACCTACACCAAACAGCAAGAATCCACTCTCCTGGAAAGTCGCAACCAAATTCTTACCAGCCGAAGTACCCACTTCCGCCAAGAAAAGCAAGAGTCCCAACTGACGAAGCAACTGATTGGCCGGACCCGACATAGACCACAAGATAGGACCTGTCTTTCCAATAGCACTCAAGAACAAAGCCATCATCAAGACCCCTCCTGTCAATCCCGGAGAAAAAGACATGCCACCGCCAAAAGAAAGATGCAACTTGCCGAACAACACGCCCAGTACAATTCCCATCGCAATCGGGAAGAAATCGGTATCCGACAACTTTTTCTCGTCATTACCCACCAAACGAGCAACACCCGACAGACCTTCCTTTTCACCGACTACCATCAATTTATCACCGAATTTCAATGCCAAAAAAGGAGAAGGCGACAGATCGATACCACTTCTTCGAACTCGCGTAATGGTACACCCAAAGTTTTTCTGAAGGTTCAATTCGCACAACTGCTTGTTAATCATATCTTTCTTTGTCAGCAGAAGAGACTCAATGCTCTGACTATGATCCAAGGGAACTTCTCCTTCTACACGTTCACCCAACATCAGTTCCAGATTCTTCAAAGCCTCTTCACTTCCTACGGCCTGAATGTAATCACCCTTCTGCAAAACGAGATGTGCTGCAGGAATCATGATTTCCTCACCACGCTGCAAGCGAGATATAACCGCTCCGGTCATGGAACGAACATTCAACTGCAACAATGTTTTTCCACAAACACTCTCATGAGTGATGCGGAACATAGAAGAATTCAATTCAGGATACTGGCTGCGACGCTCCTTTTCCAGTTCGTGAGCTTCCTGTTCCAAATCCACACGAAGCAACTTCGGAAGTAATTTCACGAACAAGATAACTCCAATCACCCCAAAAGGATAAGCGATACCATAAGCGATAGAAGCCAATGGAGACTGCGTGCTGTCAATAGCCACAGCCAAACCCGGTGTACTGGTTAAAGAACCAGCTATCAATCCTACCACACTCGGGGTGTCGATATTAAACAAATACTTCATACCCAATCCAGTAAGACAAGCAGAAGCGATAATGAGAATCGTAAGCAGAATCAATGTTTTACCTTTACTGCGGAACGAGTCAAAAAAACCTGGACCAGCTTGAATTCCAATGGTAAAAATAAATAATACCAACCCGAAGTTACCCAACTCCTTAGGAATAGAAACTCCCCAGTGACCAAAAGCCAAGGCTATAAAAATCACCGCAGAAACGTCTAAAGACAAGCCCTTAATTTTGATACTTCCCAGCATAAATCCCAATGCTACGATCAAGAATACCGAGAAATAAGATGATTGTAGTAAGTCTACCAACATAGAATAAAATAAAAGTTAGAAATATGCTGCAAAGATACGAAAAAGCCAAATATAATCAGCCTCTATCCGTCAGTGATTCAATATAATTATAAAGCTTTTTGTAAAACGCATGCTTCGTCAAGGTAGAAGCATCTCCCAAGATAATCAATTTCATACGAGCACGAGTTATAGCAACATTCATTCTACGCAGGTCATTCAAGAATCCAATCTGTCCTTCTTCATTGGCACGTACCAAACTGATAAGGATGACATCCCTCTCTTGACCTTGAAATCCATCTACGGTATTGACTGTTATCACCTGACGGTAAGGCTTAAAAAAGACGTCTTTACGCAATAACTGACGAAGGTATTGAACCTGAGCCTTATAAGGAGATATCAAACCTACATCAATGCGTTCATCCAGGAAACGTTCTTTTCCTATCTTATTGATATAATCCTTCAACTGCTGCAAGGACAAAGCTGCCTCAGCCTTGTTGATTCGACCATAATTTTCTCCTACGAATTCTTCGTTACAATCCATTCCTTCGGTATTCACCCAATCAATAGGCGTGTCAAAGTCCAAAATGCTCCGATATTTCACTTCAGGAGCCGACTCCAATTGTCCTCCATAGAACCAATCGGAAGAGAAACGCATAATTTCATCGTTCATGCGATATTGCGTCTTCAAAAGAGACACTACTTCAGGCTTGTTCTTCGCTACGCACTGCATCAATGTATGAGCAAGTCCACCTCGCATCGCCAACGGATTCTTTACCGTAGGAGGAAGCTGACAATGATCACCAGCCAAAATCACACGGTCTACCTTCTGGATAGGAATCCAGCAATCCGCTTCCAAAGCTTGTGCAGCCTCATCAATGAACAACGTACCAAATTTATATCCGCTGAGAATACGATTAGCACTGCCTACCAAAGTACAAGCAATCACACGTGCTTCGGCAAAAAGAGAATCCTTTATTCTGATTTCCAATTCAGTGGCCCGATCTTTCAACGAATTTATCTTCAGACGGACAGCTTCACGGTCGGTTCCTTTCCTGCCATGACTATACAATTCACGAATCGCCTTACGAATACTCCACAACTGAGAATAATCCGGATGCGATTCAAAACGGCGCTCGTAGGTAAAGGCCAGCATCTTATCGTTCACACGGCTTGGGTTACCAATACGAAGCACACTGCATCCCCTATCAACCAATTTCTCACAAATCCAGTCGACAGCCATATTACTTTGCACACACACCAACACTTGATTTTCACGATGCAAGGTTTCATAGACAGCCTCCACGAGTGTAGTCGTTTTTCCGGTTCCGGGAGGTCCATGAACAATAGCCACATCCTTTGCACGCAACACATTGTTCACCGCACCCTCTTGTGTACGATTCAACCAAGGGAAACGCGAAGGCTGAAAAGTAAAAGTCGATGCCGGTTGAGTGCCATGAAAGATATCGCGCAATGCTGCCATCCGATTATTCTTGGCTGAAATAACCTGTTTCAATGCATCAAACATCAGCCGGTAACTGGTTTCATCGAAATAAAGCTGCACACCCAACATCTCTTTGCTCTGCAAAGAAATCATAGCATCTACATTAGGAAGCACCACCACCATGCGGTCTTCATCCACGTAACTGACGGTAGCCACAAAATTCAAGAACTTCACCTTTCCCGTCAGATCTTGCGTAAAGAAACAAACCGGACGACCGTATTCAAACGAATGTTCTATTTCCTTATCCTCCTGACGCTCTATTTCCACGACGAACTGATTGAGAGCATTGTAATAGCTTCTTCCCAAACGGATAGGATACCAACAAAGTCCTCGCTTCACTTTCCGGCCTACCCCCATCACTTCCGTCTGCTGCTTGAACTGCTCCTTTTCATATTCATATTCTTCTTTAAGCAATTCATACTGATGCTGCAAATAAAGTACAGGTGACAGAATGGTTTCTTTTTCTTTCATGCTCATTTCACTTTCTTTTCTTGTTCAGCCAGCATCTGGGCACGTGATTTGCTTTGAGTCACCGCATAAACGCCCGAGAAAATCAAAGCCGCTGCAAACGCCTTCATCCATCCAAAAGTAGACATTCCTACCAAAACGGCCACAGTAGACCCTACTACCGGCTGCATATACATATACATACTTACTACGGTAGGGCGAAGTGTCTTCTGTCCGTATACCATAAAGATATAAGCGAAATACGTACCAAAAAGAACGACATACCCCACTTCCAACCATACGGTCATGGTCACCGCTCCAAAATCCATAGCCGACAAATCCCTGTAAGAGAAAGGAATGAATACGATAGCTGCATAAGCAAACATCCACTTCATCAGGGTAAAGACACTGTATCGAGTAATCAATTTCTTGAACACAGTAAGATAACAAGCAAAACTAATCTGTGAAGTCAAGCACAACAAATCTCCCCAGATATTACCAGCCTTATCATCGGTACCATGATTCCCCAAAATCAAAAGCAAAGCACCGATAGACCCCAAGAACAAACCACCCACTTTCATGGGAGTGACCGGTTCCTTTAAAAACAGCGCTGCCAATACCAAAGTAAAGATAGGCATGGTAGTAGTAATAATGGAAGCATCGACCGGAGAGGTCAAAGACAAACCGAACGTAAAACATCCCTGGTTACAAACAATGCTCAGCAAGGAAGCAAAAAACATCATCAACAAATCACGAGGAGGAACATTCTCCGACTTTACGAACAGAGACGTCAACCAAAAGCATGCCGCTCCACCGAGCATACGCATATTAGCCAACGTCAAACCAGTAATACCCGCTTCCATAGCCGCCTTCCCTACCGGCGACATCAGACCCCACATACTTGCTGCCAACAAAATGGCGAAATGTACTTTTACATTCTTCGAATCCATATCTTCGTTTTTATATAATTTTGCAAATGAGGTGCAAAGGTACGAGTTATTTGAAAAAAGAGCGAAGCCGTAATTGATTAATTCATGATTTTTTCCTAAATTTGTTCTAACTCATAAAAGTCAATGCAACCATGAAGAAACAAGCAGACTATATCAAACAGATAGAAATAAAAGGCATCTGGGGACGAAAAGACATTTCATGGAATCTGCACCCAGACGTCAATATTTTAAGCGGTGTAAATGGTATCGGGAAAAGTACCATTTTAAACAGTTCCATCAAAAGTCTGAACGAATTGGATGACGAGGCATTAATCCATGGAATCCAAGATCATGTCAACTTTGTTTTTTATCCGTCGGATGCCACCTATATCCATTTTGACGTGATTCGCAGCTTTGACCGCCCTTTAATGGACAGTGGTATCTTGAAAAAAATAGGGACTGAACATGTAAAGACTGAACTTGACTGGCAATTATACCAACTTCAGAGAAGATACCTTGACTATCAAGTAAATATCGGAAACCGCATCATCGAATTACTTACCAGCGGTATGCCTGAGGACCAGCTGAAAGCTACGGAAGTCTCACGTCCGAAGACCAAATTCCAGGACCTGATTGACGATTTATTCAGTGAAACAGGTAAGAAGATTATCCGTAGAAGCAATGAAATTCAATTCTCTCAATCTGGAGAAATCCTGACCCCTTACCAGTTGTCATCCGGCGAAAAGCAAATGCTGGTGATTCTACTTACCGCATTGGTTCAGGACAAACAACATTGCAGTCTCTTCATGGATGAACCTGAAATATCCCTTCACGTAGAATGGCAGCAACGGCTCATCAGCCTCATCAGGGAACTGAATCCTAACGTACAAATCATTCTGACCACCCACTCTCCTGCCGTCATCATGAACGGATGGCTGGATGCTGTAACCGAAGTCAGTGACATCACCATCAACTAAAACCAACACCTATGGGAAAAAGACTTACCGACAACCTTTCTTCCCTGTACATTGGTGCTGCAAACAGTTTAAAGCCCAAACGTGCGAGAAGAAAAATAGTAGCTTATGTAGAGAGCTATGATGATATATCCTTCTGGCGTTCCTTGCTGGCAGAATATGAAGACAAGACCCGTTACTTTGAAGTAATGCTTCCGTCTCAAAGTTCGCTTGCCAAAGGGAAAAAAACCGTTTTAATGAACCACTTGGGAAGTCAGTTGGGCGAGAATATGATAGCTTGTGTAGACAGCGATTATGACTATCTGCTACAAGGACGCACCAATACTTCCCGCTACATTATAGAAAATCCCTTCGTTCTACAGACCTACGCTTATGCCATCGAAAATTATCATTGTTATGCGAAAGGACTTCATGAGGTCTGTGTAATGGCCACCCTGAACGACCATGAACTGATTGATTTCCCAACTTTCATGGAAGCTTACTCCAAGATAGCCTATCCGCTTTTCGTCTGGTCCATCTGGTTCTATCGCAAACATATTCTATCAGAATTTTCGATACTTTGCTTCTGCTCGTTTGTCAAGTTAGACCAAGTGAGCACCCGACATCCCGAAAGAAGTCTGGAAGTAATGGCCAAGAAGGTCAACCGAAAGCTGCACGAATTGGAAAAGAAACATCCGGAAGGTATTCCCGAAGTGGAATCCATGAAAAAAGAATTCCGTTCTTTAGGGGTATATCCTGAAAACACCTACATGTTCATTCAAGGACACCACATCATGGATAATGTAGTGATGCGACTACTCATTCCCGTATGCACCGTACTCCGACGGGAACGCGAACAGCAAATACACGACTTGGCTCTACACGATATGCAGTTGCAAAATGAACTGACCAGCTATCAAAGAAGCCAGATTGGAGTGGATATGGTCATCCATAGAAACACCAATTATAAAGATTCCTCATTATACAAGAGAATACAACAAGATGTAGAACGGTTCCTAAAGAAAATCAAATAAAATCCAGAACGATAAGAAAGCAAACACATTATACATCAAGAGGAGGCCTTTACAGCCTCCTCTTGAATTTTATATCGTCATCGGTTCACCCACAACCCTTTATAGAAGAGCAACAGGATACCAAAGATTTCCAAACGCCCCAGTATCATCAAAGCAGACAAGACCCATTTGGCAGCATCGGGCAAAGAAGCCCACGTAAAAGCCGGACCATAAATTCCCAAGCCTGGACCCACATTACCAATAGCCGATACGACCGTACCTAACGCTTCCGTCAATTCAACTCCAAAGCTCATCAGAAGAATCCATCCCACGAAGATACAGGCCAAATAAGTTGCCACAAACGTATATACATTGGTAGAAATCTGATAAGAAGCCACGTTCCCGTTTACTCGAAGAGGCAACACAGCACGTGGATGCAGAATCTGCTTGAAATGATTCATGATATTTTTAAAGATGAGCAACATACGCAGGTTCTTGACTCCCCCGCTGGTTGACCCGGTACATCCTCCCGAAATCATTGCAAAAATCAACAATAACCATGTAAAAGGAGGCCATTGAACATAATCATCGGTTGCAAATCCACAAGAAGTATGTGCGGTAGCCACTTGAAACAAAGCCTTACGGAAAGCTTTCTCTGCATCATAGTCATTATATACATACAGAGAAACAGCAATAATCAACGTCAGACTCAGAACCGATTTGATGAACCAGTGGAATTCTTCATCCTTAAACAAGGTTTTCACCTTCCCTTTCATCATAAAATAATACAAGGTGAAGTTCACTCCTGAAGCTATCATAAAGATAGAAATCACATATTCTATATAAGCAGAATCCCAATAAGAAATACTATTCTGCTTGGTTGAAAATCCACCGGTAGCTGTAGTAGCGAAGGAATGACAAATTGCATCGAAAAGATTCATGCCTCCAGCAAAGAGCAGCAGTATCAACACAGCTGTCAGTCCAATGTATACAAACCAAATATAACGTGCCATGACTTGCGCACGAGGCTGAATCTTATCATGGGTTACACCTGTAGATTCCGACAGCAGCAACTGCTGGGAACATCCATTAAACATCGGGAAGAATGCAATGGTAAAGATGACAATTCCCAAGCCACCAATCCAATTGGTCAGACTTCTCCAGAACAAGATACCGTGTGGAAAAGATTCGATGTCATTCACTACACTGGCACCAGTCGTCGTAAAGCCGGACATCGTTTCAAAAAAGGCATCCGTAATGGTAGGAATATATCCACCAAAATAAAAAGGCAACATACCGAAGGCTGTGAACAACAACCAGGTCACCGTCACAATGATGTATCCATCCCGCTGGTTCATCCTACGGTCGGCCTTTCTACCGAACAACATCATAGACGCTCCCACCAGCACATTTACCAATGAAGCATAAACAAAATAAATGTAATCTAAGCCCTCGTATAAAAAGGAGATTCCCATACAAAGCAAGAACATTCCAGCTTCAATCAACAGAAGCTTTCCTAAGATATAGATAACCAACTTCCCATTGATTGCACTTTTTCTACCCTTGGAAGTATTTTTCTTATAATCAAAATAGTCTATCATAACACATCATCCTATAGTCTCTCCGACTCTATTTTTTAGATTCTACAATTTAAATTCATCTTTCCGCTCCAACTGTCCCGATTCTGACAGACTTGAGCCCACGGATGAAGTCAAATGATGATGCGCCGCAGACCAAAGACATAACAATCGGATGCACGCTGCCAACAAAAATACTTACGAGTTGAATAATCCAATAAGGGAGCATCGACAGAAGATGTCCCTGCCGATAAAAGAGTACGAAACGCCTTTACATATCCAAGGCGCAAATGAGATTTGAACTGCAACCGAGTAGAAACCGCACGTATGCACTCACATTCTACCAACCATTCCAACAGGGAGGAGCAACTAAGCTGCCAATCGGGTTCAAAACATCCGTCACCTGCCAAATTTTGGATGGCTTCTATGGGTTCATGATCTTTACAATCGGCTGAAGCCAACGCTGAAAGAGGAGAATCTTCTGCATACTGACCTTCCACTTCCTGTACAAAAGGACGAAAGCAGGTCATGATGATACAAATAATAGCAGTTAAAACGATTCTCATACTTTTCTAATTTTGGTTACAAAAGTAGGACTATTTGTCCAAAGTAACAAAAATACACCTTAGGAACTGGCAAACACAAGAGCAATCGCCCCCAATATACAGAAAGAAAAAGTGTAGGGTCCTATTCAAGAAAAGCGTATCTTTGCAACCATGCTTATTTTTATTTTCCCTATCGAGCCAAGAAAAGGCTCCAACTGACAGGAACACAAAAAAGGCCTGATAGATTTTATAAAAGCTACAAATTCATGATCAAACAAGATTATCTGATAAGAATGATCCAAGAAGTCATTGCCCTATTGGCAAATGTCATCTTAAACCAGAAAAAGTTGCGGGAAAAAGAATGGTCCACATACGACCATCTGACACAATCTATTCTGGGATTATCTACCGAAGACCTCCTCCATACCGATGCCGACACCTTGATAGACAGATACGGCAACGACTCCAACCGTTTCGGGAAATTAGAATTGGCAGCCATGTATCAGTTACGACTGGCAGAAGAGCTGAAAGATGATAATCTGGTATACCGTTCGAAACTCCAGCAGGAAGCTCTTGCCATGCTGAAGTACATACAAGAAGAAGGAGACACCTTCTCCGTATCCCGACTGATGGTCATCAGTCATTTGGAAAAGAACATCCGATAAAACGACTACTTCAAGACCGATTCCGGTTTCCGGTACCCTGTACTGGTAAAGACCGCAACCAATTTTTCAGCCTCATCGTAGATCCGGACTTCAATAAAAGGAACCTTAGCATGATTAAATATTTCATGAGCCTCCGCATAAATCCATCCTTCGCGTACCGGACGCAAGAAAGTGATATTCGCATTCAAGGAAAGCGTCAACTGATTCCGACAATTGGCCACTGCAGCAAAAGCCAGATCGGCAAGCGTAAACAATACGCCGCCTTGGCACACTCCACCCGCATTCAAATGCCGTTCCGTAACCAGCAACGAAGCCTTTGCATAACCTTCCCGCATTTCCAATAAATTCACACCCGTAGAAGATGCGAACCGATCATTCATCAAGCATGCTTTCAATGTTTCCATCTGTTCACAAATTATAAAAAAGATACGCTATATAACACTCCTCACCCGATACTTGTTCTATACCGAAAAAGAATGTTATACAGCGTATTGCTTATGACGTATAAATAATCAACTTATTTAATAGTTACCATAGTTGCTCCGAAACCATATTCACGGAAAGAGGCGTCCTGACTTAAATAACTCTTGTATTTACGTTTCAGTTCGTCCAAAATGGCACGACGCAAAACTCCATCTCCTTTACCATGAATGAACACGATTCGCTGCCCTTTCTTCGAAGCGTATTCAGCCAATGTCTTGCGGAACACATCCATCTGATAGCCCAACATCTCCGCATTTCCCATACCTGTAGTATCATCCAACAATTCATGGATATGAAGATCAATTTCTACAATGTCATTCTTTACCGTATGACTTTTCTTCAAAACTTTTTTCGGAATGTTCGTTTCATTCTTCTGAAGTATGGCCTGCTTTATTTCATCGGCAGAAACATGTATTTGAGTAGCCTGCTCATCATCACGAACTATATCATAGATCAAAGCCGGTTCTTCAAAAAAGTCACTGTCTTCAAAGGTATGCAACTTATAGAACTTCACGGTATCAATACGCACTTCGGTTGAAACGGCCGGTTTCAGCAAAAAAGTACGATCGTCCTTATAAGCTACAAACTGCACCGCTACGTGTTCCATGCCATTCAAGTCACTCTTCTCGAATTCCTCCAAATGCAATTTCTGGTTCGGTTTCACGACACCATGACTGCGAAGTGTCCAGCTTTTGCCCTCTGCTGACAAATAAAGGTAATCGATGAAGAAATTGCTATCGTTAATCAGATAAGCATCAAAAGCCGTGGTTGAAATGGCTTTGATATCTTGAGGAACATACGCCAAATAAACGTTCAACACATCGTTGCCGCGTATTTCAGGAGCACGATAGGTAATCGGCTTATCCTCTTCTTCCTCTTCCACCTCTTGAGCTGCATGCGGAGCTTCCGGCTTCGCTACCGACTTCAACGGAATATTATAATCATCTGTCTGAATCACCACACATTCTTTGATAAGCATAGGTATTTCAAAACCATCTTCATCTTCTACCAAAGCAATATCTTTTTCTTGGAATCCTCTGACGACTCCACCACCCACTTCACTGAGGAAGCGAACTTTATCTCCTATTTTCATATCTTGTATGTTAGAATTTCTTTTATCATTATAAAGACAAAAATACACACTTTTACGGAAAAACGAAAGTTTTTTATTCTCTTATAACCTCGCTGAGGCTCAATCCCCTGCGGAGTATTTGCGTAATCTAAGAGAATGTTATACTTTTGCATCCGATTTTAATCAACTGAATGATAGATGGAAGATACTAAACATATTAAAATCAGCGACTATAATTATCCGCTGCCCGATGAACGCATCGCAAAATTCCCGCTTCCCGTCAGAGACCAGTCTAAATTGTTGGTTTACAAGCATGGTGAAGTTAGTGACACAATCTTCACTTCCCTTCCTGATTATTTGGAACCAGGATCGCTCATGATTTTCAACAACACGAAAGTAATCCAAGCACGCCTGCATTTCCGCAAAGATACAGGGGCATTGATTGAGATTTTCTGCCTCGAACCGATTCAACCCAATGATTATGCCGTAAATTTCCAGCAAACAGAACATGCTGCCTGGTTGTGCATGATAGGCAACCTTAAAAAATGGAAAGAAGGCACTCTTCATAAAGAAATGACCGTGAAGGGAAAGATCATCACCTTGAAAGCAGAACGAGGAGCTTGCCATGGTACCAGCCATTGGGTGGATTTCACTTGGGATAATCCTGAAATCACTTTCGCTGATATTCTGGAAGTGTTCGGTGAATTGCCTATTCCACCGTATCTGAACAGAGAGACTCAAGAAAGCGACAAGAGAACTTACCAAACTGTCTATTCGAAAATTAAAGGCTCCGTTGCAGCTCCAACTGCAGGTCTGCATTTTACAGAAAGAGTCTTGGATGCATTGAAAGAAAAAGGAGTCGACTTGAAAGAAGTTACATTGCACGTAGGAGCCGGTACCTTCCGTCCGGTAAAAAGTGAAGAAATCAACGGTCATGACATGCATACCGAATATATTTCCGTCAACAAGCAGGTCATTGAAGATTTAATAGCTCATCATGCGGAAGCGACAGCCGTGGGAACGACTTCAGTACGTACTTTGGAAAGTTTGTATTATATCGGAGTTACTATCAGCCAACACCCTGATGCCAGTCAGGAGGATATGCATGTAAAACAATGGATGCCTTACGAGACACATCCACAACTGACAGCCGTTGAGGCTCTGCAATGTATCTTGGATTACTTGAACCGTCACGGACTGGAGACATTGAATACCAGTACGCAAATCATCATCGCTCCTGGATATGAATATAAGATAGTGAAACGTATCGTCACCAATTTCCATCAACCGCAAAGCACATTGCTGCTATTGGTTTCCGCTTTCGTAAAAGGAGATTGGCACAAGATTTATGATTATGCCTTGTCGCACGACTTTCGTTTCTTGAGTTACGGTGACTCGTCCATTTTGATTCCGTAACAGACTCAAATCTACAAAAAAACAGCTATATCCTTAACTTTACCTAAAGTAACGGATATAGCTATTTCTTTGTGAAACATCATTCGTTATTTGATATCACCTGACCTTCTCCTTCGTAAAGACGAACAGGACCGTCCAATTGGATACCGATTACAGTAATCTGCTCATCCTGCAAATTCTTCGGGACCTCAATATACAAATTCCCAGGAATCTTGTTCCAAGTCTTCTTATTGTGCACTTTGAAAGACAATTCAGTTCCATTGCCTACTACCCAAGCCCGCTTCACGGTATTCTCTAACCCTTTCACTTCAATCGGTCCATTCGGACGATAAGGAAGATAAAGGTAAAGTATATCGCCTGCCTGATTCAAGGTAGAATATCCTTGGAAATGTATTCGAGATATACCGGCACGAGTAGGATAAACAGCCTCTTTATGCTTGTTAATCCAACGACCGAATTCTTTCAGAATGGCGACTTGTTCCTCTGGAATGGTACCATCTTCTTTCGGACCAATATCAAGCAAGAGATTTCCTCCCATACTCAGACAGTCTACAAATGTACAAAGCAACATATAAGGAGTCTTGTAATTATGGTCTGTAGGTTGAAATCCCCAAGAATCATTCATGGTCATGCACAATTCCCAGTATTTATCTTCAGGACGAACAATGGGAACTCCCTGCTCTGGAGTTGCATAATCACCATATCCTTGAATACGTGAATTGACTATGACATTCGGATTACCTGAACGCAACAGTTTGATAATCCCTTTGGAATTCCATGCCTTAGCACTTTGCTCCCAATCTCCATCAAACCAGTATAGGTCCGGCTTCCATGTTTCATTCAACTCTCTCAACTGACCGAAGTTGAATTTCACGAATTTCTTCCACCGTGACGGATCATCCTTATAACGTACTTCGGTACGGGTCTTATTCGGATAATCAGGATGGGACCAATCCAAAAGAGAATAATAGAAACCAAGCTTCAAACCATGCTTTCTCACTTCTTCAGCAAAAGGGCCTACTAAATCGCGCTTAGCCGGTGTCGATTTCACTGTACTTAAATCACCAACTTTCGTATCCCAAAGAGCAACACCATCGTGATGCTTGGTCGTGAGGACCGCATAGCGTGCTCCGCTTTTCTGGATTAAATCCAGCCATTCTGCAGGATGATAATTTGAAGCTGTAAAACCTTCTGCTTGCTTCATATACTCTTCATAAGGCAAGTACTTGTTAAAGAAAGACCAGCTTTCTGATACCCCATTCACCGCATAAATTCCCCAGTGAATAAAGACTCCTAACTTGGCTTGTGAGAACCATTCCATTCGTCGTTCGGTTTTCTTGCTGACCTTTTCTTTGGCTATGGCTTGAGTCGGAAGATTCAACGACAAAGCCATGACAGCAAGGCACATCCACATTAATTTCTTTTTCATAATATATTATGATTAATCGTTTTGCATACAAAATTAAAATTTTTAAAACATAAAAACAGAATCTTATAAAAAAATAGCTTCATTAAATAGCTTTTACGGTTACAAGTGTTCTCTGCCATTTAATCAGATGAGATATAGGAATGAAGCGAGTGACTACCTACCAATATTTTGATAGATAAAAAAAGAATCTCCCTTCTTATTGATTAACAAAAAGAAGGGAGATTCTATGCTTCTCACCGCTCTACTTATATAGAGTCGGTGATTATAGTTCTCATCTTAAAGATTATTTCGCAACTTGAAAGCCACGTTTATTGAGGTAACTCTTCAATCTCAACAGATATTCTTCTGAAGGACCGTCAAAGAACGATACACCAGATGCACCATTATTGAAGGCTGCATCCAAAGCTCCTTCAAAATCATCCTTGATGTCAGGGAAGAACAAACCTGCATAAATCTTAGCTTTGCCGTTGATAGTCTGAACACTTTCTTTTACAGAACGACCAATCCATTCTGAACCTTCGTAATAGAATCCATTATAGATCATTGGGAAGTAAGCATCCAAATGCCAGTTGCCCCAATCTTGGCGAACCATGCTCTTAGCCATAGAAGGGCCAGGGAATACGGCAGAAGAAATGCGGATTCCATGAGCTTTCGCGGTTTTGGTAATGGTATCAATCACACGTGTAATGCCATCCAAACGGAAATTAACCCATGACTGGCTCTGCATAGGATATTTCAAATCCATCGGATCTACACCTGTCAATTCTTTATACTTTTTACGGCAAACATCGCAATAGCAGTAATCGTATTCTGGCAATTCTTGAGTCTGCTCAATGCCATAGTTTTTCCAAAGACTTACCGGTAAAACGACATCAGGGAAACGAGCATAATCCAAATGAACGCCATCAACGTATGGCAACTGTGAAATCTTTACATAATCCTGAGCCAAATATTCTGCCACACCTTCATGGTTAGGACACAAGAAACGGTAATAGTCTACGTAAGCTGGTTTATCAAAACCAGATTCACCCTTGCGGTTTACAGCAAACCATTCTGGATGGGTTTTAAGCACTTCACCACGATTCATTGTCCATTTCCAATAATGAGCTTCCAAACCTGCTTCCTTGCACAATTTATAAACACGTTCGTCGTAGCCTTCAAACATTACACCACCAATGCCGCAATCTTTCATTAATTTGAATTCTTTCAAATAATCAGCAGATGATTTGTCGGCTTTGATTCGCATCCACATCCAGTTCATCACTGTGCGAGGGGCAATCTTTTCAACATTGAAACGTCCTTCCTGATTCAATACATAACGTACCCCTTCTGAAGGCAATGCAATGCTCATACGATAAGTGTTTGCTGTAGCTTCAACTTGGATTTCTGCATTTTCTGGCAAACCTTTATATTCTGCATCTGTCAAGAAGAAGTTTTCAACGGTACGGATGTAGTTGTTTTCTTTTGCGTGGAACGCATGCTGTTCGTAGAACATAGCCCAAAGCAACTTGTATGCTGCCATGTTATATGGGTATTTGAATTCTTCAGTACCCTGACCTACGGTCTTGCTTGAGAAATACAAGAAACCCCAACGGTCTGGCATGTGCATGTCAATCTTACCGGTTGGCTGCCATACCCAGTTTTCTTCTGGACCACCCTTCTTCAACCACTGAACACGTGAGAAGTTGATACGCCAGTAGTTGCCAGCTTTCAACAGGTTTGTAAAGTTAATGGTCAAAGCTTTGCGTGGAATAGCCATTTCAACTGTCCACTGCTTGTCTTTGTCTTTAGGCTTGTTCATTGTTCCGTCCATATCAACAGCCAATTTGATACCCGGACAATCCCACTGAATCATGAAGTTACCTCCACAACGATAAGGACGATCCAACATCAAGTCGAAAATCACTTCTCGAGCATTGTTTTCAATCTCAAAATAATGATGACCGTCACCATCCGGATCGATAAATACTTCAAAGTCATTGTCGTGATAAATTATAGTATCACGCTGAGTCAGATTCGCCACGATATTGGGTTCTTCAAGAACTGCACTTACGTACAAATAATCATCGTCCCACAACATTTTGGCACGTGTATCATAAATAGGCTTCGCAAAACCTTCACCGCTGATATCCACAAATGAGGCAGTAGGTAAAGCCATATCCCATGACTTCTCCTTCAATTTACCGTCAATTTTAATAGGAACTGCTGTACGATAACAAACATAGCCCTGAGGTAATGTCAATACGCGCTCATGCTTCTGAAACAAACTCTGTGCATTTGCAGCTACCATGCCGAAGCCACAAACCAACGACGCTAAAAGGAAAAACTTCTTCATATCTTTTCTTTTAATTAGTTACTTGAAATTACTTGACCTACACCACGGTACAATTTGATAGGACCGTCTAAAAGAACTGCGACTACAGTAATCTGTTCATCCTGTGTCTGTTCTGGCACATCAATGTATAAGTTTCCTGGAACAGCACTCCAGTAGTTTTTATTGTGAATCTTGAATGGAAGCATGGCACCATTACCTACTACCCATACACGATTTACTTTATTGACTAATCCTTTCACTTCAATAGGTCCATTCGGACGGTAAGGAAGGTAAAGATACAAAATATCACCGGCCTTATTCAAAGTTGTAAAGCCTTGGAAGTGTTCATTTGGAATACCTGCACGTGTATCGTACACAGCTTCTTTATGTTTCTTAATCCAACGACCAAATTCTTTCAAGATTGCAACCTGTTCTTCTGGTATTGTTCCGTCTTCTTTAGGACC
Organism: Phocaeicola sp.; assembly: GCA_020026225.1. GTDB lineage: Bacteria > Bacteroidota > Bacteroidia > Bacteroidales > Bacteroidaceae > Phocaeicola. The sequence continues at coordinate 22,685 of JAHHQU010000033.1, forward strand.
TATATCCAACAATAAGTTACCACCATTGCTCAAACAGTCGACAAAGGTACGAAGAAGCATGTGCGGTGTCTTGTAGTTGGTATCTGCATGCTGATATCCCCAAGAGTCATTCATGGTCATACACAATTCCCAATATTTATCTTCAGGACGAACAACTGGTACGCCTTGTTCTGGAGTGGCATAATCACCATATCCTTGAATACGTGAGTTCACAATCACGTTCGGGTTAGTAGAGCGCAACAAATTTATAATACCTTTTGAATTCCATGCTTCTGCACTCTGTTCCCAGTCACCGTCAAACCAATACAAATCAGGCTTCCATGTTTCATTCAATTCCTTCAACTGAGCAAAGTTGAATTTCACGAATTTGTCCCAACGAGCTGGGTCATTTTTATATCGTACTTCTGTACGTGTCTTGTTTGGGTAATCAGGATGTGACCAATCCAACAATGAGTAATAAAATCCTAATTTCAAATCATGTTTGCGAACTTCTTTCACGAATGGTTCCAACAAATCACGTTTAGCAGGAGTTGATTTAACAGTACTCAAATCACCAACTTTAGTATCCCATAAAGCTACACCATCATGATGTTTGGTAGTCAAAACCGCATAACGCGCACCGCTTTCCTCAATCAAATCAAGCCATTTTGCAGGATCATACTTTGATGCTGTGAACCCTTTTGCCTGACTCATATATTCATCGTAAGGCAAATACTTATTGAAGAAAGACCAGCTTTCAGCTACTCCTCTAACAGAATAAATTCCCCAATGAATGAAGACTCCCAACTTAGCCTGAGAGAACCATTCCATTCGTTTTTCTTTCTGCTCATCTACAATTTCATTTTTAGCAGTCCCCTGAGCCGGAAGATGCAGAGACATCGACATTAATGCCATGCCTACCAACAATAATTTTTTTCGCATAGTATGTTATGATAAATCGATTTGCGGAACAAAAATAACTTTTTTTTTCGCATGATACAAATACTAAATTACTGAGAATACAAAATTCCAACTATAATAGGGATTCTTTTTATTTTTTAAAAGCTTATCTTTGTAGTCCATACGAAAACATATAACTCAATGAAAGATAACGAAAAAGAAAATTTACCTATCGTCGATTCAGAAGGTAATATCATAGGTGCTGCAACACGTGGAGAATGTCATAACGGAAGCAAGATACTCCATCCAGTAGTCCATCTGCATGTGTTCAATTCAAAAGGAGAACTGTATCTACAAAAGCGTCCTGATTGGAAAGCCATTCAGCCCAACAAATGGGATACAGCTGTAGGAGGTCATGTTTCTTTAGGTGAAAGCGTATCAATAGCTTTAAAACGTGAAACCAAAGAAGAATTAGGCATTGAAGATTTCACACCTGAGCTTCTAACTCAGTACGTATTTGAATCCGACAAAGAAAAAGAGTTGGTTTTTGTACATAAAACAATATTCGACGGTAACATTTGTCCCAGCGAAGAACTAGACGGAGGAAAATTCTGGACGCTGAATGAAATTAAGGGAAATATGGGGAAAGGCATATTTACCCCCAATTTTGAAAGTGAATTTAAACGTTGCAAATTCTAAAATTTTCCTACACAAATCCATTATAACCTGTTGGCGGAATTAATTTATAAACAGTATTAACTGACAATCAGTAATATAGTATTTATATGACTTCGTTCCAATATTCAAAGAAGTGACCAATGTGAGATTTTTTTTGCAATATGACTTCATATAATAGCTTAATCACTTCAATTTAGATAAACGGATAACAAAATGACAATAGTTATCCAAATAATAATCAATTTAATTCCGCCAACGCGTATTATATCCTTTTTCTTTTCCATCTGATTGACCTATATCAATAATTCATACTTTATTGTTATTTTTTGTTTTTAGAAAGAACAACAGATTAAAAATACCCGTACATTTGTGTTGTAAAACATACAAATGCAATAGGTAAAATGAAAAAGATTAAAAGAGGACTTATAAAAGGCCTCGAAATTTTAGGTAGAACTCAGTTGCAAATTTGGAGTCGTTGATGCAAACTGAAAGTATTTTCAATTAAGGTAAAAGGATAACAAAAACTAAACGACTAAAACAAAGCAATTCTCTTGTCGAGAATTGCCCACCTTTTTTTAGCTCTAGAAATTCTGCTAAAAAACGCCAAAGCCTATCAGAGCAAACATCTGACAGGCTTTCTTTTTTAATACTCAATTTTATCTGCTTTATCAGCCCAATCTCTAAAAGCCTGAAGGGCTTCTTGTGGTAAAAGGACCTCTGATTTCAATTTTCTATCAGCAACATTTAAATCCAATTCTTTATAAATAAAAGCATCATCGAAGCCGATATCCGCAGCATCCTGCTTTGAATTACCATAATACATTCTATCAAGATGCGCCCAATAAATCGCTCCCAAACACATTGGACAAGGTTCACATGAAGTATAAATTTCACACCCACTTAAATCAAATGTGCCCAAATGTTTTGAAGCAGCCCGAATAGCACTAACTTCAGCATGTGCGGTAGGGTCACAATCTGAAGTTACCCGATTTACTCCTGTAGCAACAATCTCACCATTGCGTGCAATGACAGCTCCAAAAGGACCTCCTCCATTCGCTACATTTTCTATTGATAAAGCTATTGCTTTACGCATTAATTCTTCTTTTGTCATAATCAAATGCATTTACAGTTCAAAATCCAAACAAAAGTCCTTATCATTCAGACATTGACAATCGATTTCGAACACCATTATTCTTTTCAAAGATAAGAAAAAACAAGAAATAAAAAAATCCCGACAACCCAAAGTTGCCGGGATTATATCAATCAATATATGTCAAGTTAAGCAGAATATTACATCATGCCGCCCATACCACCCATACCTGGAGCAGCCATCGGCATTTCTGGCTTATCTTCTTTCTTTTCAACGATTACGCATTCTGTAGTCAAGAACATACCTGCAATAGAAGCTGCATTTTCAAGAGCTACACGAGTAACCTTAGCAGGATCAACTACACCTGCTGCATGCAAATGTTCGTAAACATCTGTACGAGCATTGTAACCAAAGTCGCCTTCACCCTCACGTACTTTCTGAACAACAACTGCACCTTCTTTACCTGCATTAGCTACAATCTGACGCAAAGGTTCTTCAATAGCACGTTTAATGATTTCGATACCTGTAGTTTCATCTGCATTGTCACCTTTCATTCCTTCAAGTGCCTTGCTTGCACGGATGTAAGTAACACCACCACCAGGAACAATACCTTCTTCAATGGCAGCACGAGTTGCACACAATGCATCGTCTACACGGTCTTTCTTTTCTTTCATTTCTACTTCAGAAGCAGCACCTACATA
>JAHHQU010000034.1 GCA_020026225.1 Phocaeicola sp.
TATAAACTAAATTATTGAATATCAATAGATAAAGATGTTCTTAAGGGACGACTAAATAATATACTTTCAATATCTACCTAAAGTCCTTTCAATCGGACTTTATACATAAATACCCTCGTTGTATAATACAGCGAGGGTATTTTATTTCTATAGATTCTTTCACTAACCTCTTCTTCTAACTTTGATAATTCGGAGATTTTTTCATTGTCCTGCGTGACAGGTGTTTAACACCATTCAAAGAATCAGATGTCAGTAGGTACAACTAACAAGAAAAAGCCGTTTGCAAACAATTTGCAAACGGCTTTTTTTATCAGGTCAGCCCAAAGGCTGAATCGTTATTCCTTAAGCTTTAACGTCATCAGTGCCTTCTGGCAATTTGTTGCCCAAAGTGAGATAAGCAGTAGGAGCTGCAATGAACAATGATGACAATGTACCGAATACGACACCGAGAATCATTGCGAATGCAAAGCTACGAATGCTATCACCACCCAAGATGATGATACTCAACAATACGATCAATGTAGATACTGAAGTATTGATGGTACGAGCCAATGTAGTATTCAAAGAATCGTTGAACAACTGGCCACGTTCACGTCTCGGATACAAGTGCAAGAATTCACGAATACGGTCGAAGATAACCACCTTATCGTTGATTGAGTAACCGATAGCTGTCAAGATTGCACCGATGAATGTCTGGTCAATTTCCAAAGAGAATGGCAAGATTCCCCAGAAGATTGAATACATACCGATAATCAAGAAAGTATCCAAAGTCAATGCAACGGTTGCACCGATACTAAATGCGATGTTATTAAAGCGAACCAAGATATACAAACCGATTGCAATCAAAGCCAAAACAACTGACCAAACAGCTGAAGTTTTGATATCGTCAGCAATACTTGGACCGACTTTCTGAGAACTGATGATAGAACCACCGGCACGATTATCGCGGTCAATGAAGACTTCCAAAGTAGTGCCTTCACCGAGCAATTTGCCTTCTTTCAATGACTGGTACAAGAATTCTTCGATTTCAGCATCGATAGTTGGAGAATCATCTGTGATACGGTAGTTAGTAGTCACACGGATTGTTTTTCCATCAGCACCCAAAGCGATAGCCTGAACGTTGGCATCACCAACCTTTGGCTGAAGCAATGAACGTACTTGTTCTGGCTGTACAGTCTGTTCGAACTGAACAACGAAGTTACGACCACCTGTAAAGTCGATACTCTGAGCCAATCCACGAACCATGAACGAAGCGATACAAGCAACGATAGCAATTCCCCAGATAGTGAATGAAATCTTAGATACACCCATAAAGTTGAAGTGTACGTTCTGCATCAAGTTCTTAGAGATACCAGTAGTAAAGGTCAAGTTCATCCATTTATCTTTAGCCATAAAGTGTTCGTAAACCAGACGAGTCAAGAATACGGCTGAGAAGAATGAACAGAGGATACCGATAATCAAAGTAGTTGCGAAACCACGGATAGGACCTGTACCAAAGTTGAACAAGATAATACCTGTGATGATAGATGTCAAGTTAGAGTCGAAGATTGCAGAGAATGCGTTAGAGTAACCTTCAGACAAAGCCTGCTTAGTACCCTTACCGGCTCTCAACTCTTCTTTTGTACGTTCATAAATCAATACGTTAGCATCCACGGCCATACCTAATGACAATACCATACCGGCGATACCTGACATTGTCAGAGCAGCATGGAAAGATGTAAGGATACCCAAAGTAAAGAAGAAGTTAACGAACAATGCAGCGTTAGCAACCATACCTGGGATGAAACCGTACATGACGCACATGTAAAGCATCAAAACGATCAAGGCAACGATAAATGAAATGATACCCTGATTGATTGATTCCTGACCCAATGACGGACCTACGATATCTTCCTGTACGATACGAGCAGGTGCCGGCATCTTACCAGTTTTCAATACGTTAGCCAAGTCCTTTGTAAGTTCTGGAGTAAAGTTACCGGTGATCTGAGAGTTACCGCCAGTAATTTCACTGTTTACACGAGGGGCAGAATATACATAACCATCCAATACGATAGCGATTTCACGACCGATGTTCTTTTTAGTCAAAGCAGCCCAACGACGTGAACCTTCTGTATTCATAGACATGCTTACACATGGCTTGTTGAATTGGTCATATTCATCTTTTGCAGTAGTAACTACGTCACCTTCCAAAGGAGCACGTCCGTTACGTTCTGTCGATTTGATAGCGTAAAGTTCGAAGATACGGCCAGACTTGTCAAAGTCAGCAGCTTTTACACCCCACATCAACTTCAAGTCACGTGGGAACACTTCCTTCACTTCTTTAGTACGCAAGATTGAGTTGATAGTAACGGTATCGTTCGCATCAGCATAACCTACGATACAGCCCTGACCACTTTGATTCAACTGCATTACAGCCAACAAAGGATGTTCTTTCTTAGCCTGTTCCAAGTTAGCAGCAGCTGGTTTGTTACCTTTCAATGCTGCAGCCAAACTATCTTTTGCAGAAACAGCCTGAGCTTTTTCAGTTTCAACTTCTTCTGCAGGAGTAGCTACAGCCTGCAAATCATGAGCACGGCTGTCTGCTGTAATCATAGAAGGAACGATATCTTTTGCTTCGTAAGTTTCCCAGAATTCCAAGTTAGCAGAACCTTGAAGCAACTTTCTAACTCGTTCCGGTTCTTTGATACCCGGCAATTCCACCATGATACGGCCCATCTTTCCTTCCAAAGTCTGGATGTTAGGCTGAACAACACCAAAGCGGTCGATACGAGTACGTAATACATTATAAGAATTTTCTACTGCAGCTTTAACTTCTGAACGCAATACAGATTCTACTTCAGAATCAGTACTACGGGTATTTACTTTGTCTTTCAACTGCTGAGTTGCGAAAAGCTCTGCAAGTTTACCATTAGGAGCCAGCTTCTTGTATTCTCTAATGAATAAAGTAACGAAGTCATCCTGGCTTGTAACCTGCAATTTTGCAGCTTCGGAAATTGCCTTATTGAAAGCTTCATCTGTTTTGTTATCAGCCAAAGTCTTAACCACATCAGGAATAGACACTTCGAGGATAACATTCATACCACCCTTCAAATCAAGACCTAAACCAATCTCCTGCTCGCGACATTCTTTCAGCGAATACCAGAGCCAAACTTTCTCGTTCTGCATTGAGTCGAGGTAATGTGTTTCTCCCTTTGGATCTTCAGCCGCTTTACCCACATGGTAGCGAGTTACGAAAGAAAATGATAGGTAAAATGCACATGCCAAGGTCAACAGAACCGCAAAAGTCTTTACAAATCCTTTGTTTTGCATGTTAATTAATTTATTTTTATATACTTTTTTATTAAATACGATTTTTCAAGGTTGCAAATATAGTTTTTTTTTCATTCACAAGAGGAATGCTTTTGAATAAATTAGGGGTTATCAAGCAAAAAAGGATGCAAATCTATTGTTTTGCACCCTTTTTACTATAATTTTTGATACTTTTCTTTATTTTAATCCTCTATTTTTCAACAAAGGCTCTAATTTAGGTTCACATCCGCGGAAACTGATGTATAATTTCATCGGATCGTCACTTCCTCCGCGTTCCAAGATGTTCTTTCTGAAAGCATTGGCTACTTCCGGATTGAAAATTCCTTCTTCTTTGAAATAGGCAAAAGCATCGGCGTCCAAACGTTCTGCCCACAGGTAACTGTAGTAACCGGCTTCATATCCGCCCATAATGTGGTTAAAATAGGTGGCACGGTAACGAGGTGCTATTTCGGGTATTAATCCCAACTGGTCCATGATGTGCTTCTCGTAAGCTACCACGTCCAGATTTTGGGTATCTGTGAGCAGATGGAGTTCCATATCGAGAAGAGCAGCTGCCAATAGCTCGGTGGTCATAAATCCTTGATTGAAAAGATTTTGATTTTCAATTTTGGCTATCAGTTCGTCCGAAATAGGTTCACGTGTCTGATAATGCTTTGCATATACTTTCAAAACTTCTGGTTCAATAACCCAATGTTCCATCAGCTGGGAAGGAAGTTCCACGAAATCTTGTGCTACGGATGTGCCGGATACGCCCGCATAAGTACATTGAGTCAACATTCCGTGCAAGGCATGTCCAAATTCATGGAACATGGTACGGGCCTCATCAATACTTAATAAGGAAGGAGTATCTGCTGTAGGCTTCGTAAAACTAGCTACGTTATAAATCAGTGGACGGACTCCTGCTTTCTGCTCGCGGAAATTGCTCATCCATGCACCGCTGCGTTTGGTGCTGCGAGGCAGGTAATCCGCATAAAATACACCCAAGAAGGTACCGTCGGCATCGTTCACCAAGTACGTTTTTACTTCTGGGTTATACACGGACAACGTATCTACTGAAGTCAATTTCAAGCCGTACAACTGATCTACTACATAGAAAAGTCCTTTCTGTACATCTTCCTGACTGAAATAGGGCTTGATCTCATCTTCATTCAAATTGTATTTCTCTTGACGAAGTTTTTCTGCATAATACCACCAGTCCCATGCAGCCAATTTTTCTCCTTTTCCTTCGCGATCCATGATTTTCTGCAACTCGGCCGCTTCTTTCTTGGCGTTTTGAAGAGAATAGCCCCACAAATCATGCAAGAAATTCATGACATTTTCAGGTTTCTTGGCCATATTGTCGTCCAATACGTAAGCTGCATACGTGTCGAAGCCCATCAATCTTGCTTTCTCTAAACGGAGGGTCAGAATCTGCTTCAAGACTTCTTTATTGTCATTGGCATCGTTATGATTGCCCATGGAAGTATAGGCTTCATACATCTGCTTTCTCAATTCACGGTTCTGTGCATACTGCAACAAGGGCAAACGGCTTGATTCTTGGAGGGTAAACAACCATTTGCCTTCTTTCCCTTTTTCTTTGGCTTCTGCAGCCGCACCAGCAACGACCGAAGCAGGAAGTCCTTTCAGATCGGCTTCATCCTCAATCCATAATTCAAACGCATTGTTTTCAGCCAATACATGATTTTCAAAAGTAATGGTCAGTACAGACAAATCCTTGTTAATCTGACGCAAACGTTCTTGCTTGGCTGCATCCAATCCTGCTCCTGAGCGTACAAAAGACTTGTAATACTTGTCGAGCAAGTAATGTTGTTCGGTAGTCAGTTTCAATGATCCCGACTGTTCCTGTGCATGCAGTTCTGCCACACGCTTGTACAAGTCCTGATTCAAATAAATGTTATCATTGTGTTCAGAAAGCATCGGAGCTATCTTTTCTTGAAGAGCCATCAACTCATCGCTCGCATCAGCCTCTGACAACGCAAAGAACACTCCAGATACACGGGCTAAAATAGCTCCACTATTATCTAATGCTTCAATCGTATTTTCAAAGGTTGGCGATTCCGGGTTCTCCACAATAGCCTTGATTTCTTTATTCTGCTGTTCAACTCCTTTCAAGAAGGCAGGTTCATAATGTGCTTCCTTGATCTTACTGAAATCTGGGGTTCCGTATGGTGTCTGGAACTCTGTTAAAAACGGATTGACTTCATCCGTTGCCGACTGTGTACATGCACTTACAACACAACTCATAGCAAAAGCGATTAGTATTTTTTTCATCTTATGATTGAATTATTAAAGAGAGACTTATCTTTCAAGCAAACACCACACCGGATAATGATCGGAGGCATCAATTGAACGGTCCACCTTGCATTGGAGTACCCGATAAGCCTTTCCTACCATCATGTGGTCTATACGGAAAAACAAAAAGTTACGATAATAAGTAATACCCGGTCCGTTTCCGGCTTCTACAAAAGCATCCTGCAAGCCTTCAGCTATGATCCGGTGAGCGTATGATATAGGGGTATCATTGAAATCACCGCAAACTATGATATTCTGGTTATCAAGTGAATGAATTTTCTTGGCTACGATGTCAGCCTGAGGAGCTCGGATTACTACCGCATCTGCCAATTTATGCACCAAATGCTTGCTGTCCGACTTGACCTTCTTATTTTTCGGATCCTTTAAAATCTCTTTATACATGTATTTATCCTGGTCGTTCAACTTATTTGATTCCAGGTGGTTGACAATAAGCGGTATGGTTCCATCGGCAAGTTTGACACGAAAGTACACGCTTCCATTTCCTGCACTGACCATTTGAATCGGTTCTGAAGACACAATCTTGTATTTGGAAAAACAAGCGATGCCCACATTCATAAAAGTGCGAGAATACTCAAAGTATGGATATACCTTCTTCAAGCGCTTGATCAAGTTGGTATCCATGGTCGGAAATTCTTGGAGACAAACGATGTCAGCTCCCGATTGCAGAATATAATCCAAAGCAGGAACCACCTTTTTTCCTGACTCATCAACTTGCGACAGCATACCCTGCACATTGTATGTCAACACCTTCAATGTTTTTCCGTTTTTCTTTTCTACTGTTCCCAAATTGAAAGGGACATACGTGTCCAGTGCCTCCCAACCTATCAAGAAAAACAAGAAAGGCAGCAGTGCAAACTTCCATTTTACTATCAACCAGAATACCAGAAAGAAGAAATTGGCAAGGATAAAAATAGGAATACATAATCCAGACAAAGCCAGTATCGGATGTGCTACCGGCGATAAGTATGGAGAAAATGCACACAACAAATACCCGAGTCCTACTATTACGTTACCAACCAATAGCAAGAGTCCCAAAGTGTTTCTAACAACATTCATACAATCTTAACGTTTACTTGCGTCAAACAGGCGTCTCTTTTCTTCTTCTGTCAGATTGGTATAGCCTGATTTACGCACTTTATCTAAAATACGGTCTAATTCAGCTTCACGTTCTTTCTTTTGTGCATTAAAGTCATAGTTCTTCTGCTGTTCATTATAATGAACTTTCATTTTCGGCTTACGAGGGGGTCGCTTGAAACACAACTTTCCAGATAAGAAATCAAGAGTCTTATTAATCCAGTGCGTGTAATCGGTACCACGAGCCAATCCGGCAGCGAACCACCAGCCGGCTATTGCCCCTCCTAAATGAGCGATGTGACCGCCCGCATTGCCATACGACATGAAAAGCAAATCAAAAGCAACCATAAACAAGGCTACATATTTCAAGCGTACCGAACCCAAGAACATGAAAACAACTGGATAGTTGGGTTCACGCACGGCCGTTGCCACAACAATGGCCAGCACGGAAGCAGAAGCTCCCAACAAAGAAGCATTGGGTAAAGTGGACTCAAAACCTGGAAGGATATTGTAAGCAAGAATAAAGCTCAAGCCGCCACAAATACCTCCTAATAAATACAATCCGCGAAAATGCTTGCTCGAAAAGAAGTTCAAGAACAAATGACCAAACCAAAAGAGCCAAAGCATATTAAAGAGCAGATGAAACAATCCTACATGCATAAACATATAGGTGATGAGGGATAACGGCTGACGAAATAAAGTCGGCAGCCAAGCTGGCAACTGAAGATACTTCATCCAAGGATTTCCTGGAACATCAAACAATAGCAAAAAGAAGTTGACCAACGAAATGAACAAGAAAACGCCTACATTAATCAAGATAAAGCGGTTCACTACATTCCCCCAGTCAAACTGGAAATTGCCATAGTTTCCAAAACCTCTATAGTTGGAAAAGTCCTTGAAGTTTCTAAAGTTGCCTCTAAAACCTCTTCCGAACCCGAAGTTCGAACGATTATTAGTAGAATAGGTTCCCATTTTTCTTTTTCCAATAAAGGATTAACGCCAAGCCGAAAATCATACCGCCCAAATGAGCAAAGTGGGCAACGCCATCACCACCGGACATTCCCAAGAACAATTCCAGCACGAAATAACCGACAACGAAATATTTCGCCTTGATTGGCATCGGCAAAGGAAATACAAACATTTCCGAATTCGGGAACAGCATACCAAAAGCAAGCAGGATACCATATACAGCTCCTGAAGCACCTACAGTTCGAAACAAGTTCAAATACTCACCCATCGGAATGGTTCCCATCCCTGTATTCACCGCATCGTATGCAGCCAGAACTGAAGAGTAATGCACATACTGCACCAATTCCTGAACCAATCCGGCACCGATACCGCAAATCAGGTAATAAGTCAAGAAACGCTTAGGTCCCCAAACCTGTTCCAAAACACGACCAAACATCCACAAAGCAAACATGTTGAAAAAGATATGCTGGAAGTTGGCATGCATGAACATATAAGTTACAAGCTGTCCGACATTAAAGTCAGAAGCCAAAAAGAAGTGAAGACTTAATAAATTCTCAGCATCGATTCCATAACGCTTTGCTACTACGACACCGAAGAAACATAATACATTTATGATCAATAAGTTCTTCGTTACTGGAGGAAGATTATTCATATACTCTAAATCATTTAAATTCAGACACAAAGTTACAATATTATTCCCGTATATGATAAACTCTTAATTTTTTTTAGAAATTCGTAGCCTAAAAGCCTGTCAAACATTGAAATAAAGAAGAAAAAACTTAAATTTGTAACACATTTAGCAAATTACATTTATACTTACTTCGTATTATGAAAAAAATCGTAACGAACGCGTTATTGGGATTTTTCGCATTCACAACGGGAACTACTGTTGTCAGTGCAGAAAATTCGTCTTTACCTTATTGGAAGGATATCCAAACCTTCTCGGTGAATCGTGAAGCCCCACGTTCATCATTCATGACATATGCCGACAAGCAGCAAGCTCTTACCGGCAAGTTTGAGGCAAGTCCTTATTATCAATTATTGAACGGGACTTGGAAATTCCACTATGTAGATTGTTACAAGGATCTTCCTACCGACATCACCGATGCACAAACTAGCTTTACCGATTGGAAAGATATCAAGGTTCCAGGAAACTGGGAGATGCAAGGTTTCGGCACTGCTATCTATACCAATATCAGCTATGACTTCTGGCCGGACAAACCTCAACCGCCTTTGTTGCCTGAAAAAAATCCGGTAGGCGTATATCGCCGTGACCTGACGATTCCATCTGATTGGAGCGGACGTGACATTTACTTGCACATTGCAGGTGCCAAATCGGGCTGTTATGTTTACTTGAATGGTAAGGAAGTGGGTTACAATGAAGACTCTAAGAACCCGGCTGAATATCATATCAATGAATTCTTGAAAGAAGGAAACAACGTACTGACATTGAAGATCTTCCGTTACAGCACCGGCTCATTCTTGGAATGTCAGGATTTCTGGCGTATCAGTGGTATCGAACGTGATGTATTCGTTTATTCTCAGCCAAAAGCTGCTGTAAACGACTTCCGCGTGACTTCTACACTCGATGATACCTACAAAGATGGTATCTTCCGCTTGGCTGTCGACTTGAAGAACCATCGTTCAGCTACTGCCAACTTGAACGTCAGCTATGAATTGCTTGATGCAAATGGCAAAGTGGTAGCTCAAGAAGAAAAGCCAACAGCTGTAAGCAGCAACCAGAAAAATACGGTGGTTTTCCACAAAGAACTTCCTTCTGTAAAGACTTGGACTTCTGAAGATCCTAATCTTTATAAACTGTTGATGACCGTAAAGGAAAACGGCAAAATAACTGAGGTCGTTCCTTTCAATGTAGGTTTCCGCCGCATTGAAATCAAAGAAATCGACCAGAAAGGAAGCAACGGAAAGAACTATGTAGTTCTTATGGTCAACGGACAACCTATCAAGATGCGTGGCGTGAACATCCACGAACACAATCCAAAGACAGGACATTACGTAACAGAAGAACTGATGCGTAAGGACTTCGAACTGATGAGACAGAACAACTTGAACACTGTACGTCTCTGCCACTACCCACAAGACCGCCGCTTCTATGAACTGTGTGATGAATATGGTTTGTACGTATACGATGAAGCCAATATCGAGAGCCATGCCATGCGTTACAGCTTGAATAAAGGAGGTTCATTGGGAAACAACCCTGAATGGCTGCAGCCTCACTTGTACCGCACCGAAAACATGTTTGAACGCAATAAGAATTATCCATGTGTCACTTTCTGGTCATTGGGTAATGAAGCTGGAAACGGTTACAACTTCTACCAAACTTATTTATGGACCAAGAATGCCGATAAAGACATCATGAACCGTCCGGTCAATTACGAACGTGCCCAGTGGGAATGGAACTCAGATATGTATGTTCCTCAATACCCGGGAGCTGCATGGTTCCATAAGGTAGGTGCTGAAGGAACTGACCGACCTGTTTGTCCTTCGGAATATGCACATGCTATGGGTAACTCTACAGGAAGCCTTTGGGATCAATGGAAAGCCATCTACAAGTATCCGAACTTGCAGGGCGGATACATTTGGGACTGGGTAGACCAAGGATTGGAAACCCATGATGAGAATGGTAATATGTTCTGGGCATACGGAGGAGACTTCGGAAAGAACATGCCAAGTGATGGCAACTTCTGCTGCAATGGTCTGGTCAACCCGGATCGTACTACACATCCTGCCATGAACGAGGTGAAATATGTTCACCAGCACGTTGGCTTTGAGGCCGTTGACTTGAAGAACGGAGTGTTCAACGTAACCAACCGTTATTACTTCACTAATTTGAAGAAGTACCAAATCAATTATACTGTAAAAGCAAATGATAAAGTTATCCGCAAGAACAGTGTACGACTTGACATTGAACCGCAAGGCACAAAAGAACTGAAGGTCGATGTAAGTGGTCTGAATCCAAAGGTAGGTACAGAATACTTCGTAGAGTTCCGCGTATTCACCACAGAGCCAGAAACATTGGTACCAGCCAACTTCGAATTGGCACACGATCAGTTCCAATTGCCTATCGAATCATTGCAGCGAAACTATGCAGTGAACGGTCCAGCATTGAAATGCAGCACAGAAGGAAACGAACTGAAAGTTTCTTCTTCACGAGTGAATTTCGTATTCAACAAAGAAAGTGGTCTGGTTACTTCGTATAAAGTAAAAGGCACAGAGTATTTCGACAAGGGATTCGGTATCCAACCGAACTTCTGGCGTGCTCCAAACGATAATGACTACGGTAACCAAGGTCCTAAACGTCTGCAGATATGGAAACAGTCGAGCAAGAATTTCAAGGTGGTGGATACAAGCTTGAAAATGGACGGTAAAGATGCTGTAATGCAGATCTCTTACCATTTGGCAGCCGGCAACCTATACATCGCTACTTACCGAATCCATCCTTCAGGAGTAGTGAAGGCCGACTACATCTTCACATCTTGTGCTCGTGAAGCTTCTAAGACAGAAATGTCAGAAGCAATGGCAACTGCCACTTTCAGCCCAGGCAACGAAGACCGCATGAAAGAAAGCTCTAAATTAGTCGTACCTCGTATCGGTGTACGTTTCCGTATGCCTGTACAGATGAATCATGTAACCTACTTCGGCCGTGGTCCAGAAGAAAATTACATTGACCGCAACGCTGGTACTTTGGTCGGCTTGTATCACAATACAGCAGAGAATATGTACTTCCCATACGTTCGTCCACAGGAAAATGGTCACCACACAGATACTCGTTGGATTACCATCGGAAAACGTGCCGGAAAAGGATTGACTATCTACGCCGACAAGACTCTTGGATTCAATACCTTACGTAATTCGGTAGAGGATTTCGACAGTGAAGAAACAACAAACCGCGACTACCAATGGAACAACCGAAATGCGGAAGAATTGAAGCATGACATCAGCACTGCCAAAAATCAGAAACCGCGTCAAACACACATCAACGACATTACTCCTCGCGATTTCGTAGAAGTCTGCTTGGATATGAAGCAGATGGGACTCGGTGGCTACGACAGCTGGGGTGCACGTCCTGACAAGCAGTACTTGATTCCTGCTAATGAAGAATATAAATGGGGATTCACCATGGTTCCTATGTAATAGGAAAACAAATCACCCGACATGAATGCATCATGCCGGGTGATTCTAAAAAAGGGTTGGCATGCAAACATGCCAACCCTTTTTATTTTATTTTCATTTTCTCTTATTGCGGTACAACGATCTCTCCTCGTTTACTTGCAGCTATCGCGAAGAACCAACAGACTCTCTGGTCCCATGTTGAAAAGCAAATCAACAATACTCAAATTCGGAAGAAAGTCCAATTTGTCTTCAAATACTTGATAATAAGGCTTTGCGATAAAAGAAGAATCTCCCGCCTCCTCATGGCATTTAGGAGAGATGACATCCCGAAAATCGTCCATACCTTCCGGTTCCAAAATGAAATCGTCTGTAAAACGCATTTTAGGATGAAGGTCAATCTGCTCGCAAACCCATTCCAGCAATTCTTGATTGAAATCCAACAGGAAATCATAACGTTTTTCAAAGAACTGATGGAACTCATCTGAATAATAATCAAAAAAAGGACTCTGCTTATAAGCTGCAACAAATGCATTCCAATGCTGATGCCGCCAATTTCCATGTTCGGAAATACGTACCTCCTTCATCAATGATTTTCCTGTTTCCGACTTCTCCGTAGGAATGGTCAAAGCCAACGGACCGTCGGCCGAAGCTATGATGCAGCGATTGCGATAGGTCTGCTTACGATAATGGTCATACTGTTCGATGACAGCATTCTCATACGCATACAGCTTCGTATAATATTCTACAGGTCCCAAATAGGTAGAACCCAAAAGTACATCTCTATTCATATTGAAGTGAAAGAATTAATCTAACAGTTATTCTTTAAAGGATATTCCCCACACCAGGCATCAATGCACGCGTTGAAAGAACCTCTCTTTACAAGCTGGATACCAGATGCGCCAAGCCTTGCCTACCAAATGGTCTTCGGGAACAAAACCAAACAATCGGGAATCGTTGATATTTACAGGGTCATTGGAAACCATCCAGAAATAATCTTTTGAAAAAGTGAATTCTGTGACTTGTTTCCCATCGATATACAGCGTATCATTCGAAACATCTGCCTTCCTATTCTCATGGGAAAGAATGGTGTTGCAAAGCAACCTCACATTCCAAGGATAAACCTTCACCGGTTTTCCTTTTGCGGGTACCACGAAAGGATGCTTCTCTTGCTTCCCTTCCGAGTTCAAGGGTGCGAAAGGAATTACGTCACCTACCCGTTGAGAAACCAGATAAAACTCATAATGGCTGAAACTGCGGATATAGTTTCCACCGCCAGCATATCCCACCAACGGATTGCCCGTCAGCCCCAGCGAATCCAAAGCCTTCAACAAGATCTCCTCATCGGAAGAAGGATACACATAAAGTTCTTTACTGTCTGGACTGAAAATTTCACCGGCCACTACTGTCAGTTCCTTATTCAGCATGAGGGTATCTCCAGGAAGACCCGCACAACGACTGATAAACAGCTCACGCTGTTCCAGACGCTCATGATAGCATACCGGCATCGGATTATTGAAGAGCACTACATCTCCCCGTTCCGGCTGTGAAGGAAGCAAACGGTGATAACCGATCCACGAAGGAAAAGGCAGACGCAATCCATAGCTCCACTTGCTCACCAATACTCCTTCGCCCCGATACAGGCTGTTTTCCATTCCAGAAGAAGGAATAAAACACGATGTTACAAGAAGAGCTCTGACCAATAGAACAGCCAATACGGCTGTTGCTATCATCTTGCCATATATGGTCCAACGTCTGTTCCGCACGTCTTACTTTATCGAATCTACAAATTTAAAGAGTCGGTTCCAACGGATTTTTCCGTCCAACCAACCACGGTTTTGATTGAGGGACAACCAGATGAAGATAGGTTTTCCCACGATATGGTCTTCGGGTACAAAGCCCCAGAAGCGAGAATCGGCTGAATTGTGTCTATTGTCACCCATCATCCAATAATAATCCATCTTGAAAGTATATCGGTTCGTTTCTTTGCCATTGATGAAGATTTTCGCGTCCTTTACTTCCAATTTATTGCCTTCATATACTTGAATCGGTCGTTCATAAATCGGAAGATTGTCGAGCGTCAATTCAATGCTCTCTCCTTTTTTCGGAATCCAAACCGGACCATAATCATCGGTAGTCCATCCGGTCAACTTATTGACAGGATATAAGCCACTGGCATCATCTCCAGGAACGTTGGTGATGGATTTAACCAAATCCTTGCGTGCCTGCAAGGCTGCTTTAGCCTTTTCAGTCAACGGCATGTTATAGACTTTCTGGTCAGGATAATATCCCATCAAATCTTCCTGACTGATTCCCAACTCCTTGCATACATTGTCGGGAAGCGGACGAGTAACCTGTACGAAATACCGATATTCTACGTTATCAGGTTCTTTATTGGCTACATTATCCAGATAAATGATGCGATTCTTTATTTGAAGGGTCTGTCCAGGCAAGCCCACACAACGTTTGACGTAATTTTCACGACGGTCGACTGGACGACTCATGATATGCCCGAATATTTCTGGATGTTCGTTGATGTATTGGCGTCCTGTCTGATAATAATAATTGTACACCTCACGCTGTTGTTCAACTGACAACTTAGAGATGTCTATCGGATTAGAAAGATCTTTTCCTGCCTGATAACTCAAACGGTAAATGTCTTCAGCCGGAATGCGCGTAGCCACCGTATCCCCTGCAGGGAAATTGAAGACCACAATATCGTTCAACTGGACTTTACCGAGACCATCTACCCGTTTATACTCCCATTTCGGCCATTCAATATACGATTTGCAGTTGAGTACCGGCAAAGTATGCTGGGTTAACGGCATGTGCAGAGGAGTCTGAGGAACACGAGCACCGTAACTCATCTTGCTCACGAACAGGTAATCACCCACCAGAAGCGACTTCTCCAAAGATGAAGAAGGAATGACATAATTCTGGAAGAAATACAGATTTACGAAATACACGGCCACCAAAGCAAAAACAATGGCATCGACCCATCCCATAACGGTCTGTACGGTCTTATTAGGCGATTTTTTCCACCAAGTCCAAGGAATTTTTTTGGTAATATAAGCGTCAAAGATGAATGGAATCACTACAATGCCCAACCAACTCTTCAGCCAAAGAATAAAAAGCAGATAAAGAGCGAGTACTATACCAACTTTTACCCACTGTCTACGAGATGCTTGTATCATAATCGACTTAGATTAAATAGGCAAGCAATCGGTTTCCACCCTGAAGGTCAAGGAGCCGATTGCTTCCCTCAGATAGTATAAAGGTTCAATAGTGTAATCAGAAGTTGAAGAGGTCCTTCATTCCCAAGAATCCGCTGTGCTGAGCAGTGTACTCTGCTGCAAGAACAGCTCCCAAAGCGAAGCCCTGACGATTCTTTGCATCATGAGTGATCACGATTGAATCGGCTGCTGATTCATAAGTGATGGTATGAATGCCGGCTACTTCACCACGACGTACGGCACTTACTGGAATTTCATCTTCCTTGCATTCGGTAGTACCACTTACAGTGCCGTCAGCAGCGGTAAGGGTTCCCATCACCCATTTGTCCTTGCGGTCAATATTTTCCAGAATGCCTTCAGCCAAAGTAATGGCAGTACCGCTCGGAGCATCCAATTTATGGATATGATGTGTTTCTTCCATAGATACTTCGTATCCTGGGAAGTTGTTCATGATCTTGGCCAAATACTTGTTTACCGCTGAGAAAATAGCTACACCCAGACTGAAATTTGAAGACCAGAACAATGTCTTGCCTTCACGCTGACAAAGCTGGCGCATTTCCAAAGCATGGCTGTTCATCCAGCCGGTACTTCCAGAAACGACTTTGACTCCCTGCTTGAAAGCTTCCATGCAATTGCTATATGCTACAGAGGGAGCTGTAAATTCAATGGCTACATCGGCAGAACGGAATGCATCCGAATCAAAATCCTGACGATTGTTCACATCGATAATACACACAATTTCGTGTCCACGAGAAAGGGCAATTTTTTCTATTTCCTTGCCCATCTTTCCATATCCTATTAATGCTATTTTCATAATTATATCTCTATTTATGCTACAAAGATAGTGCTTTTCGCTATAAATCATTACATTTAGCGGAGATTTACACCTCTTAACATGGAACAGCTGCTGCATTATGTCTGGAAACACAGACTCTTTCCGCTAAAGCCGCTGACAACGACTGACGGACAAACAATTGAGGTCATCGACCCGGGACTTGCTAACCCCAATGCCGGACCGGACTTCTTCAACGCTAAAATTAAACTGAATGGTGTGCTTTGGGTAGGAAACGTCGAAATCCACCTTCATGCATCGGATTGGATACGGCATCACCATAACGAGGACCCTGCTTACGACTCGGTCATCTTACACGTCGCTTCGGATATCGACCAATCAATCACTCGAAGCAATGGAGAGCTCATCCCGCAAATGGAGCTGCATTATCCTTCTTATCTGCTGAACCAATATCAGGAACTGATTCGGGCCGACCATTATCCGGCGTGCTACAAGGTAATCCCTACCCTGCCCAAACTATTGGTACACAGTTGGTTGAACACACTACAGGCTGAACGCTTCGAACAGAAGACTCAACAGATTCAAGTACGTCTGGACCGCTGTAACGGGGATTGGGAAGCTGCCTTTTTCATCACTTTAGCCCGTAACTTCGGATTCGGAACAAACAGTGAGGCTTTTGAATTGTGGGTTCAATCAATTCCTCTGCCGGCAATCAACAAGCACCGTGACGATTTGTTCCAATTGGAAGCTATCTTTTTCGGCATGGCGGGCTTTCTGGACAGCAAAGCCTCCGAAGAGGATGAAACGGTCCTCACAGACGAATATACCGCCAAATTGCAGAAAGAATTTGCTTACTTGAAACACAAGTTCGAGTTAAAACCTTCTGCCTTTTACCAGTGGAAACTATTGCGCCTGCGACCGGCTAATTTTCCCCATGTACGCATCGCCCAACTGGCACAGCTGTACCACCGGAGCGGACGCCTTCTTTCTGAGGTCTTAGATGCCCAGTCCGTTGAATCTGTACGCCTTCTGCTGAAAGCCGAATCCTCAACGTACTGGAATACGCATTATACATTTGGAGAAATATCGCCATCGCATGTCAAATCGCTCAGCAAATCAAGCATCGACCTGCTGATTATCAATACAGTGGTTCCTTTCCTTTATGCTTACGGAAAACATAAAGCCAAACCGCAACTGATGGAGCGTGCTTCCCGTTTTCTCGAAGAACTGAAACCGGAAAACAACTACATTACCCGCATGTGGAAAGCATGTGGTTTGGAGGCTGTACATGCAGGAGATAGTCAGGCTCTCTTGCAACTGAAAAAGAATTATTGTGACCCGAAAAAGTGTTTGTATTGCCGAATTGGATTTGAGTTTTTCAAGAAAAAAGAATAAAAACACAAATTGGAACTCACCTCAAGGCAAGTGCTACGGCATCTAAATATTTGTCTAAACGGGTACTTTTGACAATAGCCTTACGGGCCTTCTTGTCCATATCCGGTAAAAGGTATTCCCACATGGTTTTCATCTTCTGAAGCAACTGAGCCTCTCCTCCTTCAATGTTTCGAGAATATTGGTCGAAAATCAATTCATGCATTTCGAATACCTTGTGATAGAGTTTACCCGTTTCCAGCACTTTTCCTGTCTGAACAGCCTGAGCCAGCGAGGGATCGGCTAAAAGGCCGCGCCCCAACATCACCCCTTTCAGGCGTGGGAACTGCAAAATAAGCTGCAAAATGGAGTCCACCGACCCCAAATCTCCGTTATATACTAACGGAAGGGTACACTGTTCATAGAAAGCAGAAAAGTTTTCCAAATCGACCGTACCCTTATACTGCTGTTTCCCGATACGAGGATGCAGAGTAACCTGCTGTACACACGACTGGTTCAGCAGGGGAAGAAGAGATTCCCATTCACGGAAATCTTCCCAACCCAGACGCATCTTGACCGAGAACTGCACCTCGGGAAAATGCTCCATGACGGCCAAGAGACCGCTTACCTTGTCGGGATATGGAAGAATTCCGGAACCTTTGCATCGCTTGGTCAGCAACGGAAACGGACAGCCCATGTTGACATCCATCGTACGATATCCTTCTGCCAGAAGAAAACGTACCAACTGTTCCATCTCTTCGGGTTCAGAAGCAATCAACTGGGGGACCAAGTTAGCGACCTGATTTTGAGTAGCCGAAACTTCCCTACGGTCCTTATTGCGTACTTCTCCTTTCTCCAATCGCACAAAAGGAGTGTAATAAGCCTCTACACCGCCGAATACCCGACAGTGAGCATTACGCCAGGCTACTTCCGTAAAGCCTTGCAACGGTGCTGAATATACTTTTGTATCCATCTTCATGCCAACAAAAGTAAACAGAAAATCAACATTGAGCATATATTTATGTTATATTTGTAGCTAACCATTCAAAATAACTAAACCAGTATGGGAAAATATATTTATGAACTGACCTTGAAAGTACGCGACTATGAATGTGATTTACAAGGTATTGTAAACAATGCCAATTACCAGCACTATATAGAGCATACTCGCCACGAGTTTCTTTCTTCTACCGGCATCAGCTTTGCCAAATTACACGAACAAGGCATTGATCCTGTGGTAGCCCGTCTGAACATGGCTTTTAAAACTCCTTTGAAAAGCGGCGACGAGTTCGTTTCAAAATTGTACCTCAAAAAAGAAGGAATCAAATACGTTTTTTATCAGGACATCTTCAGAAAAGAGGATATGAAACCGGTACTCAAGTCAAGCGTGGAAACCGTTTGTGTAGTCAACGGACGTTTGAGCACTTGCCCGCTCTTTGATGAAGTTTTTGCTCCATACTTATCAGAATGAAAGAAGAACAACTCTATTCTTTAGCGTTGACCCGCATTCCTGGGCTTGGATTAATCGGTGCCCACCGCTTGCTGGAGTCGGTAGGTTCTGCTACCAGAATCTTCCAGGAAGCCAAACATCTGGACGAACTGGCACCTGGTATCTCTCCCAAACTGATGGAAAGCTTGAATTGTCCCGAGGTTTTGCGTCTCTGCGAGGCGGAACTGAAATTTGCCGAAAAAAACCAGATCCGTTGTCTGACCTTACAGGATGAGGACTACCCTTCGCGCTTGCGAGAATGTGACGATGCTCCTTTGGTGTTATTTTTCCGCGGAAACATCAGCCTCAACCGCCTGCATATCATCAACATGGTGGGAACCCGCCATGCTACCGACTACGGAAAAGATATCTGCATCAATTTCTTGAGAGATCTGCATGATATTTTACCGGATGTGGTGATTGTAAGTGGTTTGGCCTATGGGATTGACATTCATGCCCATCGGGCAGCGTTGGAGTTCGGACTGGATACCGTGGGGGTACTGGCTCATGGACTGGACCGCATTTATCCTACAGTACACCGGCATACGGCGGTAGAAATGCTCAATCACGGTGGATTACTGACTGAATTCCCGAGCGGTACCAACCCTGACCGACAGAATTTTGTGAAGCGGAATCGAATTGTTGCAGGAATCAGTGATGCAACCATCGTGGTACAGTCGGCTGCCAAAGGAGGCTCTCTGATTACCGCCGACATTGCGGAAAGCTACCAGCGCGACTGCTTTGCTTTTCCGGGACGCGTAGGTGATGAATTCTCCATCGGCTGCAACAACCTCATCCGAGACAATCGAGCCGTTTTGCTGCAAAGTGCAGAGGAACTGGTAAAGGCTATGTCGTGGGATACAATCTGCCAGAAGCCGCAAGCTATCCAGCGAGAACTATTTATCGACCTGTCACCCGAAGAAGAAGTTGTGTACAATTTGCTTAAGAAACAAGAAGAGGGTCTGCAAATCAACAGTTTGGTAGTTAGTGCCAACATCCCTATCAACCGAATGACTGGGATTCTGTTTGAAATGGAGATGAGAGGAATTATCAGAGGTTTGGCTGGAGGAGTATATCGACTCATTTAACGTCATACAGTCCAATAAGTTCAAAGGGTCCAGAATCTTTCTACCGATTCTGGACCCTTTGAACTTATTTTATTTCTGCTGATTCTCTGTATGAACGAACCATCATTTCACGTTAAGTAACAATTTATCAACCATCTCTATTCTTTAAGATCACCTACAGCAATTTGGTATTCTCTCCAAACAGCGGCAATCTCACATTCTTCGCCGAAGATTTTCTTAAAAGCTCCTTCAAATGACCAAGGAATGACTTCGAGCGCAGTACGATTAAACTTACGTAAGAAATCAGCGTCCTTATGATCGCGTACCCATACCAGGAAATAACCGGTAGTCCGATAGCCGTCATCGTAATTTCCCCCTTTCGGACGGTCCGCTTCACCATGGAAACCACCGTTAGCTACACGTACGGCATCGGCCATGCCTTCAATAAATGCCCAAAAGACTTTATTGGTACTATATGTACCGATTCCTTGGGGTTCCAACTGATAAGCATGAGTCAGTTCGTGATACAAGACGCCTCGTGTTTCAAAATCAACCTTTGCCGAATCCTTCCCTGCAAACGATTTCTCTACATGCCTTGTACTGTAAAAGACTGTAACCTCACCGTTACCGCCTCCCTTGGCTGAGATTCCTTCTATATCTTCCAAGCTATAGTGTAAGTTGTTTACAGGCACAATACTGTCTTGAGGTCCCCAATATAACGTATTCAGCACAGCACGTGCTTGGGCCGCAATATAAGACTGTGGATCGGGAATCAACCGATGATAGATACGGGAGCCCTCACTTTGGGGCGCTTTATCCTCAAATATGATATTTCCCAAGAAATAATCTTTCCATACTTTATCTACATCGGATACTTCTTTCTGCTGATTCTCAACATCCTTTGTTGTTTGAGTCTGATTAGAAGTACATGCAGTCAGTCCCATACAAAAAGAAACGACTGCTAAAAAATAGTTTCTCATGCTCATTATCATTCGTAATTCTTAAAATGCTTATTCGCCATCGGTTAATGAATAAGGCTTGTCAGCTCGAGCCAAGCCACGCTTCTTGTTCGGACGGGTACTCATCTGGAACTCCAAGATTCCACCCTTGAGAATATCTTCGTGTGTAATGTACATCTTGGTATATGGCCGACCGTTCAACTTCACCGATTTAACGTAACGTCTCTTGTCACTTACCCCTTCCGCCTTAATTTCAAAGGTCTTTCCGTTCGCCAAAGTCAGCTTTACAGATGGCAGATAAGGTGCTCCCAATACATATTCATTGGTTCCTGGACAAACAGGATAAAATCCCATAGCGGAAAAGATATACCAAGCCGACATCTGTCCACAGTCGTCATTTCCACCTAATCCACGAATATGATTCTTGTACATCTTGTTCATCACTTCACGCACCCACAATTGGGTCTTCCAAGGTTCTGATGTCCAAGCATACAAATAAGGAATATGGTGGCTCGGTTCGTTTCCATGAACATATCCCCCTATCAAACAATCGGCAGTAATATCTTCATTGTCCTTGTAATACTTCGCTGGAAGGTCCATCACGAAAAGTTCGTCCAATTTACGTCGATATTCTTTTTCACCACCCATCAACTTCATGACTCCGAACACATCGTGGGGCACGTGAAAAGAGAAATTCATGGAATTGCCTTCAATGAAGCCCTCCCCATGAGTCTGGCGAATATCAAAATCTTTCTTGAATCGGCCGTCCTTATAACGAGGACGTGCATACCCTATTTCCTTGTCGTAAATATTCCGGTAGTACAAGGCACGTTTCCTATATTGCTCTGCCACCTCTTTCTTTCCTGCACGCAAGGCTGTCTGATAGATGGTCCAATCGTCGTACGCATATTCCAAGGTCGTAGAAGCCGCTACACCGCTCGATTCCAGCGGAAGGTAACCATACTTCATGTAATCGCCTAATCCGTCGAAATAAGGCACTGTAGAGGTCTTTACCATGGCTTCCAAAGCTTCTTCCTTATCAATATCGGCTCCCTTGGTGATGGCGTCTGCCAAAACAGAAGTTGCATGATAGCCGCTCATACACCAGTTGTCATTGGCCATGTGGCTCCATACAGGTAATAACCCGTGTACACTTTGCTGCTGATGGCGAATCATAGACATCACCATGTTCCGAGCCTCAACGGGCTTCATCAGCATCAGCAACGGATGTTCAGCACGGTAGGTATCCCACAAAGAGAAAACGGTATAATTAGTAAAATCATCGGCCTTATGAATGTTGTGGTCGAGTCCGCGATAACTTCCGTCCACATCCATGTAAACCGACGGATTAATCATCGTGTGGTAATAAGAAGTGTAGAACATGGCTTTCTGATCTTCTGTACCCTCTACTTCGATGGATGCCAACTGGCGGTTCCAACGTTGGGACGCTTCTTTTGCAATCACATCGAAACGCTTAGCAGCTGCCTCAGCTTGCAGGTTCTTCACGGCACCCTCGGTACTGGTTGCCGACAAAGCTACTTTTACCACCAATTCTGAATTCCTCTTCGTATCAAACTCAAAATAGGAAACCAACTTTCTTCCAGCCATTTCTGGAAAATTCCGGTGGATAGGGAATTTCCGCCAGAAGCCTTGATAAAGAGGACGCTGCAAGTCTTGGTATCCGTAATTCTGGATAGGTTGCGACAAGGAAATGGCAAAATACGTATAATTCGTACGTGCCCACCCGTTGGTGATCCGATAACCTGTCAGCAACGTATCATTTTCCACACGCAACGAAGCCCATAAGGTCTTTCCGTCATAATTATAGATACCATGGTTCAAATCTAAGATAATACGTCCTTCTGTACCTTCTGAGAACGAATATTTGTGGACTCCCACACGTGGAGTGGCGGTAAGCTGTGCCTTGATGCCGTAATCATCGAGCGTCACTTCGTAATATCCCGGTGTAGCTTTCTCCGTTTCGTGTGTGAAGCGTGAACGATACCCTGCATCAGGCTGGTCGGCAGTTCCCGGATTTAATTTCAAAGGACCGGTAGTAGGCATGATCAGAATGTCACCCAAATCGGAATGACCGGTACCGCTCATGTGAGTATGGCTGAATCCTACAATCGTTTTGTCTTGATATTGATAACCGGCACAATAAGCATAGACACCTGGCTGATACGCTCCGTTGACATTCTGCGGAATCGTATCGGTATCGGGGCTCAGCTGTACCTGACCGAAAGGGACACAAGCCCCCGGGAACGTATGTCCCATCCCATCTGTACCGATAATAGGGTTCACCCACTGAATCTGGGCAGAAGAAACCAAGGCCCAAACAGCCAAGAATAAGAAAACGGAAAATCGTAATTTCATAGTATACTCATAATTAAAAGGTTACAGAAGACCGAACACCAGTTCCAGACCAACAGGACCATCCCTCACGTTCTTCTTCATTCAATCCTACTGCAAAGATAAACTATATTCCGATTCTACACACTCCAAAAGCCACAATCAGCAAGATATAAAAAAAGCCTCCCGAACCGGAAACCGATTCGGGAGGCATATAAAAAGTTCAAGTAACTTCTATTGAGCCGACTAAAAAGATTAGTCTTTCAGTTTAGCTTTGATGAAGTCGCGGTTCAAACGAGCGATGTTGCTGATTGAAACACATTTCGGACATTCAGCTTCGCAAGCACGAGTGTTAGTACAGTTACCGAAGCCAAGTTCGTCCATCTTAGACAACATAGCTTTTGCACGACGCAAAGCTTCTGGCTTACCCTGAGGCAACATGTTCAACTGGCTAACTTTAGCAGAAACGAACAACATAGCAGAACCATTCTTACAAGCAGCTACACAAGCACCGCAACCGATACAAGATGCAGATTCCATTGCTTCGTCAGCAATTTCCTTAGAGATAGGAAGTGCATTAGCATCCTGAGGAGCACCTGTACGAACGCTGATGAAACCACCAGCCTGCATGATCTTATCGTATGCAGTACGGTCAACCATCAAGTCTTTGATAACTGGGAAACCAGCAGAACGCCAAGGTTCAACAGTGATTGTATCGCCATCTTTGAAACGACGCATATAAATCTGACAAGTAGTAGCACCTGTTGCAGGTCCATGAGGATGTCCATTGATATACAAAGAACACATACCACAGATACCTTCACGACAGTCATGATCAAAAACTACAGGTTCTTTACCGTCTGCAATCAACTGTTCGTTCAAGATATCCAACATTTCCAAGAATGAAGTATCTGTTGAGATACCTTTCATCTGGAAAGTATCGAAATGACCTTTTTCTTTAGGTCCGTTCTGACGCCAAATTTTCAGCGTAAATGATATATTTTTATCCATCTTACTTCTTTTAACTTTAATTGTTTTACTTCACAGATTAGCTCTTATAGTTACGAGTCTGTACCTTGATAGCTTCGTAAACCAAAGGTTCTTTGTACAATACAGGTTCTTTGTCATCGCTACCTGTATATTCCCAACAAGCTACATGGAAGTAGTTCTCGTCGTCACGTTTAGCTTCACCTTCCTCAGTCTGGTATTCTTCACGGAAGTGACCACCACAAGATTCGTTACGGTTCAAAGCA
>JAHHQU010000035.1 GCA_020026225.1 Phocaeicola sp.
CTGTGCTTGAACAATATCTCGCAAAAATGGGCTTTTTAAGGGACGACTAAATACGTTTTCTACTTTATCGGTGACGGTATGGGAGTCAACCAAGTGCAAGGAACTGAACTCTTTCAAGCTGAAATTGAAGGAAACATCGGTATTTCTCCCCTACTTTTTATGCAGTTTCCCTACACCACGATTGCTACGACTTATTCGGCAACAAATAGCGTAACAGATTCGGCGGCATCAGGAACTGCCTTAGCGACCGGAAAGAAAACACAAAACGGAACTTTAGGTTTGTTGAAAGATGAAAAGACTATGGTAAGCAGCATTGCTACATGGGCAAAAAATGCGGGCCATAAAGTAGGTATTGCCACCAGTGTCAGTGTAAACCATGCTACCCCAGCCGCCTTTTACGCACATTCAAGTGATGTTCTCAACCCGAAGTTACCATTGCAACTCTATAGCAACCGGATAAACACGTTCTGGGTCAAAGAAGCAATCACAACTGCTTACCATCGCTTGTAAGGTGGGAGTTACCATTCCTTTGAATAGTTGGACTCCATTCACCGATACAGTGACTTCTTTATCAAAATCTACCATTTCTTCACACAAGAACAAGGTGACAGCACCCTTCTCAGCTGTTGAGTAGTGTTTTGAAAAAGTGATAGGAATGCCCCATTGCGGTTCACGGGTGGCTGCTTCATAAACCACTTTCTGTACCTGCAGATCTACGACATTGCCTTGGATATGCATATCATAACGGGTGCGCAAGTCCTTCATATCCGTTACACGCTTGCGAACGGCTAAATTATAAAATCCTTTGCGGAAGACTCCATCAAGGGCATAATCTACCCAAATGAAATGTTTCGGATGCAAACGGCGTTCAAACTGACGCAACCATGGAGGAGTTGGCAAATAGTCGATGTGATGTGCATAACCGGGAATCACTTCGATGAAGTGGCGATATTCTCCAGGATATTTCAGTCCCAAGCTGTCATAAGTTTTCTTGGCTTGACGGACAAGGAGTTCACGACCGAACATATAGTCTTCTGCTCCTGTGCGCAAGGAAAATCCAATATGCCCACAGTTTTCAGCAGGTGCTTCCACTTCCGGCTCACCTCCTGCCATCGGGCCGGCTGCAGCCAAATAGTCGGCATAGAAAGATGCTAACCGCTGACTTCCATAACCTCCTTCTGATATTCCAAATACATAAAAACGGTTGGGGTCGAAGTCTTGACTTGCAAAAGTCTGACGAATCAGACGTTCCCAAGCAAATAATTTGGATTTCTGCCACCAGCGGTAATACTTTCCTTCGTTAGGTATTTGAGGTATGAAATAGGCAGAAGGAGCATCCGCAAAACGGTTCGCATAGTTGTAGCTGGCACTCCATTCATGTTCCTTCGGTCCGGAACCATGAATGTACAAGTACAGCGGCCAACCTTCGGCTGGCTTTTCTCCTTTTGTTCCCCAATAGAAAGGCATGATGGCATTCGGCTCTAAAGAAGCCGGAAGAGGCCATTGGTAATCTTTCTTATCGGCCAAAGGAGTCAATATAGGAAGTTTGTCTTCTTCCAACTGATGATTTGCGGAACGCCAAGCAGACCATACTTGTGCCTGATAGTCAGCTATCTCTTCTTTTTCAATAACGAAATCAGCTGTAAAGGGTATCTCCTTCCCTTGAAGATGATCTAAGAAATGGCTTTCCAGCGAAGTACGGTCAACATGATTTCCACAGGATGCAAAGGCCATTCCCAAAACTAAAGAACCAAGAACGTGTAAGTTTTTCATTTTATTTTCATTAAATATCATTTGAAAACAAATATAATAAAAATGCCATGAAAGAGAAAGTTATAAAAAAGAAAAGAGGATGCCCTGCAACAAAGCATCCTCTCTTCCTTTATTTATGACAAGGTTTGTATTAACCGATAGCCATATCAGCAAGATACTGATAGACACCGCTGAACAAGCCTAAAGCAACAATTCCCAACAAACAAATCACTAAACTTGTACGAACCAAGGCTGGTGTTCGGAAAGTAGGAACCGGATTTTCATTCGGATCAATATACATTGCTTTTACTACCAACAGATAATAGTATAAAGAGATAACGGTATTTACCAATGCCAAGAATACGACCAACCAATGACCGTCTTGGAAAGCTGAAGCAAAGACAAAGAACTTGGAGAAGAATCCTGCAAAAGGTGGAATACCTGCCAAAGAGAATAGAGCCAATGTCATAACAAAGCTCAATTTCGGATTGGTACGGTACAATCCGTTATATGCAGAACGTTCTACTAATCCATCTGTATGCTGTTCTACAGCTCCTATCACACCGAATACAGCCAAGTTGGCTACAACGTAAACTGTCAAGTAATATACAAGTGCTGCTTCTCCTTGATCGGTTCCGGCCAGTACAGCCAATGCAATGTA
Organism: Phocaeicola sp.; assembly: GCA_020026225.1. Classification (GTDB taxonomy): domain Bacteria; phylum Bacteroidota; class Bacteroidia; order Bacteroidales; family Bacteroidaceae; genus Phocaeicola. The sequence goes on from JAHHQU010000035.1 coordinate 2,414, forward strand.
ACCAGCCTGCGAAATGCTACTGTATGCCATGAATCGTTTCAAATCCGACTGAAGGATGGCAAACAAGTTAGCTATCGTGATGGTCAATACAATCACTACGCTGATAAGCAACTTCCAGTCACTTGCCATCGGAGCAAATACTTTCATCAAAATAGTGAGCAGGGTAAAGGCTGCTGCTCCTTTAGAGATTACCGACAGGTAGCCACTCACAGGAGTAGGTGCTCCCTGATAGGTATCGGGCGTCCACATGTGAAAAGGTACCAGACTTAACTTGAAGCCCAATCCTGCCACGAAGAAGATCATGGCCATCACTTGTAGAGGGGTACCCTGCAAATGAGTGATGACATCATCAAAATAGGCAGTACCGCAAGTACCGTAAATCAAAGACAAGCCATAAAGCATCAAGCCTGATGAGAACATGGAACTCAGAATGAATTTAGCTCCAGCCTCAGCACTGTTGTGTCTCAACTTATCCAGTGCAATCAAGCAAGCCATAGGAATACTTGCCAGTTCCAAACCTACATAAAAGAGGATGAAACTACCTGCACTCACCATAAAATACATACCCAAAAGGGTACTTAATGTCAATACATAAAACTCACCAGCCTTGTGACGAGTATCTTCACGAGCCAACCATGTGCTTGCCTGCATGAAAACCAGAAGGGTACCTGCAGTCAAAAGGGTTTTGACTACCGATGCCATACGGGTTGTATGATACATTCCTCCAAAGAACTCTCCTTCGGCAGGTTGAAAATTCAGAATCAGTTGTACTACCATCAGCGTGCAGGCAATGGTCTGCAGTTTCTTCTGATGAGGCTCTTTCAGCATCAAATCAGCCAAAAGGATAAAGACCAAAATCAATACCAAACTGATTTCTGATTGCATGGGAATTAAATTAAACATATATGCTATTTCTTAAATTCGTTTGACAAAGGATTAACTCAACATCTTAATCACTGGTTCCACACTGCCGCTAATCAAATGGCTCACCCAATAAGGTGCAAGACCTAATCCGGCAACGGCAATGACCAAACAGATAACGGCAAAACGTTCGTCCCAAGTGGCATCGGTCAATTTCAGATGTTCTGGATTATGACAAGTGCCATAAAGGATTTTACCGACCACACGCAAAATATAGACTGCTGTAATGACAATACTCATGGTAGCGATAATGGTACAAGTACGATGGAACAAATCGGTATACTGGAAAGATCCTACAAAGACGGTCATTTCGGCCACGAATCCACTCAAGCCTGGTAATCCTAAGTTGGCCAAACCGGCAATGACATATCCCACAGCCAAGAATGGCATGATACGCATCAGACCGCTTAACTGGCGGATGTCACGAGTATGGGTTCTTCCGTAAATCATACCGATAAGTGCAAAGAACAAAGCAGTCATCAAACCGTGGCTCAACATCTGCAGAATGGCTCCTGTAGCACTTACCCGAGTCATCATCAACAGGGCAAAAAGCACCAGACCGCAGTGGCTTACAGAAGAATAAGCATTGATGTATTTCAGGTCGGTCTGTACCACAGCACTGAAAGCGCCGTATACAACAGAAATCGTGGTCAATACCAAGAAGAAGTCTCCCCAAACGGCTGCTCCTTGAGGCATCAGATACAAGGCAATACGGAAACATCCGTAACCACCTAACTTCATCAGTACCCCTGCATGCAGCATAGATACTGCAGTCGGTGCAGATGCATGACCGTCAGGGCTCCATGTATGGAACGGGAACAAAGCGCCCAAGACTCCGAAGCCGAGGAATATCAAAGGGAAGAAAGTACGTTGCCATTCTTCAGGAATATGCTTGTCTACAAGTTCCAAGATATTCATGGTTTCGGCACCGGAACCGTAATAAATGCCCAAGATACCAATCAAGAGGAAGGCAGAACCACCCATCAGCATCAGTGTCAATTTCATGGCTGCATATTCTTTCTTACCGCTACCCCATACACCAATCAAAAGATACATAGGTATCAAAGCAACTTCATAGAACATGAACATGGTGAAAAGGTCGGTTGAGATAAAGAAGCCGAATACACCGGTACTTAATAAGGTGTACCATAAGAAATATTCTTTCGTAAGCGGCTGCAGTTTCCACGATGCAAAGGTTCCTGTAAATACGATGATGGCACTCAACAGCAACATGACAACAGAAATTCCGTCCACTCCCACTGAATAACAAATATGAAGAGGTGCGTACCAACTGATGCTGTCGGTAAACAACATGGTTTCTGTTGCTCCTGCATCACGCAAGCCGATATAGGCTGTAGTAAGGTATACCGCCAAAACAAGCAGGGCACTTGAACCGGCTACCATCACTCCTCTTACTTGATTCACATTGCGTGCAACCCAAAGACCGAGAAGCATCAACACTGGAATCAGTACGAATAAGCTAAGTATATTCATTGTTTTATTTCTTTAGAATCTATACTATATTTTAATTCGGTTTATGCAAGCAGCAAGATGAATGCCAACACGATGATTCCACCAAGGAACCAAAGAGTGTAACTCTGAATCTTACCACTTTGGATAGGCTGGATTGTTTCACCAGCTGCATTGGTACTCCATGCCATGAAGTTCAAGAACTGATCAATGACATGTCGGTCAAACCAAGCTAAAGGAGTGGATATGCAACGGAAGATGATCTTCTTCGTTACGAACAGCCAAGCCTCATCCATATAGAAACGCTTGTAAGCAGCGCGATGCAGCGTACTGAAACGTTTGGCCAAACTGTCTGCAAACCATTGATCGCTGCTTGCATACATCCATGTAGCCAAACCGATAGCTGCCAGTGCAACCAGAATACTGGTTACAGCTACAGTCATGTCCAAATGAATAGAATAGGCTGTACCGTTAGAAGATACCAGATGTCCGAAGCCCATCCAACCGCTATCACCTACAGGCATCCAACCGGCTACAAGGGTGATTGCTGCCAGAATCATCAAAGGAAGAGTCATTGTCAACGGACTTTCATGTGGAACGTGTTCGGCATGAAGTTCCTTGTTTTCTTTTCCCCAGAAGATGCAATAGTAGAGACGGAACATGTAGAAGGCAGTCATACCGGCAATAACCGTCATTACCCAACCGATGATGGGACTGAACTGAAAGCAAGCTGTAAGAATTTCGTCCTTAGAGAAGAATCCAGAGAACGGAGGAATACCAGCAATAGCCAAACAAGCAATCAAGAAAGTAATGTGGGTAATCGGCATGTATTTGCGAAGACCGCCCATCGTCTCCATTTCGTTACTATGTACCGCATGGATAATGCAGCCGGCTCCCAAGAACAACAAGGCTTTGAACATGGCATGAGTAAACAAGTGGAACATACTTGCCATGTAACCTAAACCGCCGGCATGTGAATCGGCAGAAGTACAGACACCTAAAGCTACCATCATAAAACCAATTTGTGAAATGGTAGAAAATGCCAATACACGTTTAATGTCACTTTGAGCACATGCTACTGAAGCTGCATAGAATGCTGTGAAGGCACCTACATAAGCTACCAGATGCAAGGTTTCTGGTGCATAAGCAATAAACAACGGGAACATACGGGCCACCTGATAAACGCCGGCTACAACCATAGTAGCAGCATGAATCAATGCAGATACCGGAGTCGGACCTTCCATTGCATCCGGCAACCAGATATGCAAGGGGAACATGGCACTCTTTCCGGCACCACCCACAAACATCAGTCCCAATGCCCAAGGGAGTAACATTCCCCCCTTCATCAACATTTCTTCACTGGGATTGAAAGTGAAGGTTCCCATGTAAAATCCATAAATCAAGATACCGATAAGGAATTCCAAATCAGCGAATCGGGTCACGATGAACGCCTTTTTGGAAGCCGATATCGCTTCCGGTTTGGTATAGTAGAAGCCAATCAGCAAATAAGAAGACACACCTACCAATTCCCAAAATACATACATCTGGAAAATGTTAGTGGCAACAACCAATCCCAACATTGAGAAGGTGAAGAGAGAAAGGAAAGCATAATAACGCTGGAAGCCACGCTCACCCTTCATGTAACCGAATGAATAGATGTGCACCATCAAAGAAACCGTAGAAATGACTATCAGCATCATCACAGAAATCGGATCCAACAAGATGCCCATATCAATATGAAGGCTTTCGGTAAAAGGCAGCCATTCAAAGTTCCACGGTGTCAGCGTGGGATAAGTACCTTCAGCCGTACGTTCCAGGCTGAAATAGTTAAATGCCGTAAAGTAGCTCAACGCAGTAACTGTACCTAAAACAAGTGTTCCGATGGTACCCGCCAAGCGATGCGACATTTTCATACCTGCCAATGCAAGCAGCAAAAAGCTCAATATCGGCAGTACAAGAATTAATATTGTATAATCCATATTGGTCTAATCTTTAGAGGTTATCCTTTCATTTCGGTAATATCATCCGTAAGAATCTGGTTGATATTACGATAAACATTGATGATGATAGCAATCGCCACAGCTGTTTCAGCAGCTGCAATGGCAATACCGAACAAACTGAAGAAATGTCCTTCCAAATGTTCAGGAAAGAGATAACGGTTAAATACAGCAAAGTTAATGTTGGTAGCATTCAATACCAGTTCGGCTGAAATCAGCAAAGCAAGCAGGTTCTTACGGGTAAAGAAACCGTAAATGCCACAAAACATCATAATGGTGCTGATGACCAAGTAATGTATAACATGTATTTCTATTTCCATAACGATTCAATTTAAATGGTTATTTTCTCTTTCGAGCAATCATAATAGCTCCAATCATACAAGAAAGAAGCAATACGCTGGTCACTTCAAATGGAAGCACGAACTGATATTTATCGGTTCCGATCAAAGCATGACCGATTTCATCTACATGAAGTTCAACTCCAGCTGGAATGGTATTCATGGCAAAGTGATTGGTCATCAACAGGAAAAGCATCAAAGCCAATCCTACAAAAGTGGTAACCAACACACTGATCAGCTTCCCTTTCCGCAAACGATATTTCATGTTGTTGGCCGACTGGGTCAGCAAAATGGAAAACACATACAAGACGACAATACCACCGGCATATACCATCAGCTGTACCGCACTTAAGTAGGTATAACCCAACAAACCGTAAATGGCTCCTGTACCGAAAAGGACGAACAACAGATAAGTGGCAGCACGAAGAATGCGTCCTGTTGTAACAGCCATTACAGAGAATACGATAATGGCAGCAGCCACAAAATAGAAAACTATTTCTTGAAGAGAGATTCCCATAATTATTCCTTGTTTTTATTGAGTGTCAGCAAAAGCTTCTGTTTGTCAAACACCGCATTCTCAAAATCATTACTGAATTCAATGGCGTGATGCGGACAAGCGTTCACACACAACATGCAGAACATGCAAGAGCCTAAGTTGTACTCGTATTTAACCAAATGTTTCTTTCTCTTACCATCTTCTGTAGTACGCATTTCTGTAGTAAGATGGATGGTTCCGTTTGGACAAGCCATTTGGCAAAGTCCACAGGCTACACACTTATTGTTTCCTTCTTCATCATGTGGCATCACCAGCATGGCACGGTGACGTTCAGGGATATGAAGCGTAGTATGTCTGTTTTCCGGATACTGTTCGGTCACGTTCTTCTGACAGAAAACTTTCATGGAGGTACGCATACCTACCAGCAAGCTCTTCACACCGCTAACGTATCCGGTGATATATTCTTTGAATGTACTCATATTCTTCTTTTACATTAAAATACCAGACCGAAGACTTTGCATACGGTCATCACTAATAAGACTACCAATGAAAATGGCATAAGGTACTTCCATTCAAGAGTCAAAACCTGGTCAATGCGCAAACGAGGGAATGTCCAACGAATCCACATCAGCAAAAAGACGACAAAGAATGTTTTCCCAACAAACCAAAATACACCAGGAAGCAGGTCCATCACCCCATTGAAAGCATCGAGTCCTGCTATGTGGAACGGCATCCAGCCTCCAAAGAAAAGAGTCACCGCAATACCTGCCGTAATAAACAGATTCAAGTATTCAGCCAAATAGAAAAATCCGAAATGCATTCCTGAATACTCGGTATGATAACCGGCTGTCAACTCCTGCTCTGCTTCTGCCAAGTCGAAAGGTGCACGGTTGCCTTCGGCATTACCGGCAATCAAGAAAATGATGAAAGCCATCAAAGCGGGCAGATGACCTTTAAAGATATTCCAACCATTCGCCTGATTAATTACAATTTCTTGAATATCCATCGTACCACTCAAGATAACCATGGTCAAAACACTCAAGCCAATAGAAAGCTCGTAGCTGATAATCATCGCTCCACTTCGTACGGCACCAATCAACGTATATTTGCTGTTACTGCTCCATCCGGCCAGCAAAATACCTAAGACGCCGATAGAAGAAGCTGCCAACACAAAAAAGATACCAATATTCATGTGAAGAATTTCTCCACCTTTATTCCAAGGCAAACAAGAGAAAGTCAAGATGGAAGCCAAAATGACAAAGAATGGGGCCAACGCATACAAGAAATGATCGGAATTTTTCAAATCGATGATTTCCTTGGTCAAGATTTTCACCACGTCGGCAGGAACTTGAAGCAGACCTCCTTTTCCTCCTACACGGTTGGGACCGATACGGCACTGAAAGGCGGCACAAACTTTACGTTCCATATAGATAAGGATAACGGCCAGCACGGCATACATGATCATGATGAAGAGGCCTACTCCCAATCCTTCAAGAATGAGCGCCAGCCATTCCGGCATGATTCCACACATGAATCGGTGGATACCCATCAGCAGCGGCTCAAGATTATAATAGTCAAAATGCATAATTACACTTTTATTATAAGGTTATACAATCTGTTTATCGGTCAATATCCGGAATCACGAAGTCCAACGTTCCACCGATAGCAATCAAGTCAGCGATTTTCTGTCCGCGACAAACGGTATCCATAGCATGAACCAAAGGCAAACCCGTAGAACGGAAATGCAGACGATACGGACTCTTGTCTCCATGACTTTCTATCATGACACCAAATTCTCCACGACTGGATTCTACCGAAGCAGAGAAATTACCTTCCGGCAAACGTATGATAGGCTTCGTCTTTACACGGAATTCCCCTTCAGGGATGTTATCAATGAGTTGTTCAATGATCTTGCATGACTCCATGATTTCATCCATACGCAACATATAACGAGCGAAAGAATCCCCTTCGGTATAAATGATTTCCTTGAAATCTACCTTATCATATAAAGCATACGGGTGGTGCTTGCGAACATCGTTCGACCAACCAGAAGCACGTCCGGTACCCCCTGTTGTACCCAGTGAGATTGCATCTTCACGAGATAACACACCAACCCCTTTCAATCGGTTCTGAGCGATGACATTGCCGGTAAAGATATTGTGGTAATCGGCTATCACTTCTCTCAAATGTTTGATAAACTCCTTCACTTTCGTACAGAAAGTAGGATGAATATCTGCCTGAACACCACCAATCATATTATAATTCTGGATCAATCGTCCGCCTGTAGTTTCTTCAAAGATATCGAGAATCATCTCACGTTCACGGAAACCATAGAAGAAAGGAGTCAAACCACCCATATCCATCACCAAACAAGAATAGAACAGCAAGTGGGAATCAATACGCTGCAACTCATCCATGATGGTACGGATGTACTGAATGCGTTCAGTTACTTCAATGCCTGCCGCCTTTTCAATACACATACACAAGGCATGACGATTCTGATGAGCACTCAGATAATCGAGACGGTCTGTGAAAGCCAACGTCTGCGGATAGGTATAACTTTCACTGATCTTTTCAATTCCACGATGAATATATCCCAAAATCGGGTCGATGTGACAGATATCTTCACCTTCCAAAGAAGTACGCATACGAAGCACACCGTGCGTAGAAGGATGCTGCGGACCAATGTTCACCACAAAATCTTTCTTGTCAAATACGATGTTCTTCTTATCCGCTATAGTTCCATCTGGCTTCAAGAAATACTCATCCGTCATATCAGAATTCTCTTCATTTTCCATATTCAATGGATTCGAATTCATGTCATAATCCTTACGCAACGGATAGCCTACCCAATCTTCACGCAAGAAGATACGGCGCATATCGGGATGATTCAAGAAACGTACCCCGAAGAAATCAAATACTTCGCGCTCCTTGATCAGGGCAGTCTTCCACAAATGACTTACAGTAGGAAGAAAAGCCTCATCACGATTCGACGTCAAGGTTTTCAAAGTGACACGACGATGTGTACGAGTAGATTCCAAATAGTATAAAGCACCTAATCCTTCTTCTCCCCAATCCATACCAACGATATCACGCAAGTAATCCATCGGCTCTTCCGCATCGTTATGCAATGCTTCAGCTACACGAATGAAGTCGGCGGGCAGCAGCATGATGACTGTATCACCGCTCTCAGTGACTACAGCATCGGGTGCCATATTCATAATCTTATCTATAATTGTCATATTATTCTTCTTTTTCGTTTTTCTTTTCCTTACGATTTACTCCTCCCAAGAATTTTTCAACCTTAATCTTACGTTGCAGCTGCATCATCCCGTAATAGAAAGCTTCAGGACGTGGAGGGCAACCTGGAATAAACACATCGACAGGGATAATCTTGTCGATACCGTTTACCACATGGTATGACTTTGTGAAAGGACCTCCAGAAATCGTACAGCCACCCACAGCTACCACATACTTCGGTTCCGCCATCTGGTCATACAAACGTTTCAACACAGGGGCCATACGGTAAGTAATGGTACCCAATACCATAATCATATCGGCCTGGCGTGGGGAGTTACGAGTAACCTCAAAGCCAAAACGTGCCATATCATAACGAGCTGCGCCCAATGCCATAAACTCAATGGCACAACAACTGGTTCCAAATGTCAGTGACCACAGCGAATTGCTGCGTCCCCAGTTGATCAACTCATCGGCACATCCCATAATGATGCCCGCACCATCGGCATTCAGCTTACGAACCATTTCTTCCAAATAGTCATTGTTCTTAAAATCTGAATACTCCATAGAACGGATTGATGTACTCTTCTTTACTTCCATTCCAAAGCTCCTTTCCGCCAAGCATACGCAAGGCCTAAAATTAATATTACGAGAAAGAACGAAATGCTAATCAAAGCATAGGTTCCTGTCTCGGCCACCACTACAGCCCAAGGGAATAAGAACACGGTTTCAATGTCGAACATCAAAAACAAGATGGCAAACAAATAATAACCGGCACGGAACTGTACCCAGGACTGACCACGGGTAGGAATTCCACATTCATAAGGTTCGCCTTTCTGTGGATTGAAAGAACGAGGGCCTACCAACCGGGCAATGGTCATTGCAGCCACTACCAGTCCAGCAGCTGTAAGAATCACCACGATAATAAAATTAAAAAACATATATATTGGATTTAAAAAGTTTCATTTACCTCACGACGCATCTCTCATTGCCTCATCAACGGAATAACGTCTTAAGCATAACAACGACTATAAATCACACTTCCAATACCATGATACAGAAATGTGAGAACGATGTAAAAACAGCTTGTACTCCAAACTGTCTTTATGATTAAAATAAAGATAAAATCCTTTTATACAAGGAGTTAAATAATAATCCGCTTCAAAGCATACACATAATAAGTATGACTGTGAAAGCGCAATCCTTGGGGATAACCTAAAGAAACTAAATTAAGGGGACTTGTTCGCTGTTGAATAAAGCGATGATGGGTTACAGACGGAGGACTCATAAAAAAGGTTTTTCCCTCATCCAAAGAGAAATTCGCCAACAAAGCCATCTCCGCTTTCTGCTCTCTTAGCAGGTGTTCAATGGTTCGATTAGTATAAGCATAACTCATCTCTACAAAGGCATCATCGTCTTCAATGGACGCCTCTGTATAGACCATAACTCCAGAACAACCCTTTGTTTCTGCATTCCTTGCCACTGAAATAAGCAAAGCCATTATGATCAGCAAGACTATTTTCAAGTAGAATCTCACCTTAGCAACTAATACGATATTGAAACACCCGCAAAGTTAGCCCAATATTTTGACTTATATACACCTATTAAGTTAAAATATTGTTTTTAACAAAACGAAAAATATTTAATTGAAGAATTTTTCCAGCTTCTTCATCATAAATCCTAAACAGAATACTACGACATGGTCATTTTCTTGAATCGTTGTGTTACCGGTAACCAACAAACCTTCTCCATTGCGGACCAAGCCTCCGATGGTAGTTCCCTTCGGCAAACCGACCTCTTTAACAGGGCCTTTGGTAATGCGTGATCCCGGTTTGGCAGTAAACTCAGCCACATCGGCATTGGCAAAAGTCAGACACTTCACATTAGAGACATCAGCATCCAGCATCATCTGATAAATATGACTCGCTGCGATGAATTTTTTATTGATTACCGTACCGATATCCAAGCTTTCAGCCATGGTGATATAATCTACATTTTCAACCTCAGCTACAGTTTTGCTTACTCCCATACGTTTGGCAGCCAGACAAGCCAAGATATTCGTCTCTGAATTTCCAGTCAAAGCGACGAAAGCTTGTGTATTCTGAATGCCCTCGCTTACGAGCAATTCCATGTCTCTTCCGTCACCATTGATTACCATCACATCGTCATCTACCAATTCTGTAATGCGGGCACATCGGTTACGGTCCGTTTCCACAATGGTCGTGCTCATGTAATCCGGCATGTATTGGGCAGTACGTACGGCAATACGGCTGCCTCCCATAATCATCACATTACGAACCTCCGGCTCATTTTCTTTTCCTGATATCTTCTTGATGTAAGGAATCGCCTTCTTGGTGGTTGTAAAATACACCACATCATTCAAATGAATCTTATCATCGCCTCGAGGGATAATCGTTTCACTGCCTCTCTTTATGGCAACCACATGGAACGGAATACCTTCACCACCCAATTCATATAAAGGTACATTCAAGATTTCAGCCGTTTCACGCATCTTGGTACCAATCAAGACCAAAGAGCCACCGGCAAATTCCCACCATTGACGAATCCAGCTCATTTTCACTGCATCTACAATATCTCGTGCAGCAAGCATTTCCGGATAAATCAATGAATGAACCCCCAGTTGTGAGAAAAATTCTTTGTATTTCGGAAGCAAATATTCATAATTGTCAATACGAGCCACCGTTTTCTTGGCTCCCAAACTGGTAGCAAGCATACAAGCGGTCATATTGCGACTTTCATCGGGAGTGACGGCTATGAATAGATCAGCACCCGATATACCGGCAGACTTCAATCCGTTGATAGATGTAGGTGAATTATTGACTGTCATCAAATCAATATTGTTATTCATTTTCCCCAATCTATCTTCATTCTCATCCATCAAGATGATGTCTTGTTTTTCATCAGACAACAGTTTGGCCAAATGGGTGCCTACCGCACCGGCCCCAGCAATAATTATTTTCATTGTTTCAAACTATTTATAATCGTGTTATAAATACTATTCTCATCTAATCCGCATAGCTGATACAGGTCCTTAACCGGTCCGTGCTGGATAAATTTATCGGCAATTCCCAAACGCTTCACAACCGGTGTATATTCGTGATCTGCCATAAATTCCAAGACAGCGGTTCCCATACCTCCCTTCAGCACACCATCTTCAATGGTTACAACCCGCTTGAACTTCTTGCCGACTTCATGCAGCAAGGCTTCGTCCAGCGGTTTCAAGAAGCGCAAATCATAATGGGCGATGCTATAGCCCTCTTTTTCCGCACGCTCAACCGCTTTCGCAGCTACATTGCCAATAGGGCCCAAAGTCAGTACGGCCAAATCCGTGCCTTCATGCATTTTCCTGCCTGTTCCCACTTTGATTTCCTCCAGAGGACACTTCCAGTCAGGCAATACCCCTCTTCCCCTGGGATATCGAATGACAAATGTTCCTTTATCAGGCAACTGAGCCGTATACATCAAACGTCGCAGTTCGTGTTCATCATAAGGAGAGGCAATCGTCAAATTCGGAATAGGACGCATATATGCCAAATCAAAGACCCCATGATGAGTAGGTCCGTCTTCACCGACCAATCCAGCTCGATCCAGACAGAATACGACATGCAGATTCTGAAGGGCTACATCGTGGATGACATTGTCATAAGCACGCTGCATAAAAGAGGAATAGATGTTGCAAAACGGCAGCAAGCCATCTTTTGCCATACCTCCAGAAAAAGTAACCGCATGCCCCTCAGCAATTCCTACATCGAATACCCGATCAGGCATCGCCTTCATCATGATATTCATTGAACATCCTGTAGGCATGGCAGGAGTCACTCCTACAATCTTATCGTTTTTTTCAGCCAACTCCAACAAGGTATTTCCAAAGACATGCTGGAACAGTGGAGGGAGTCCTTCTGTAACCGGAAGGATACGTTCACCCGTTTCCTTATTGAACAATCCAGGTGCATGCCATTCCGTAGCCGCTTCTTCAGCCGGTCTATACCCTTTTCCTTTTATCGTGTGAATATGAAGCAATTTAGGTCCCTTCATATCCTTTATTTCGTTCAGCACTTTCACCAGATTTTGAACATCGTGTCCTTCAATCGGTCCAAAGTAACGGATATCCAAGCCCTCAAATATATTCTGCTGCTGCATCAGCAACGACTTCAAGCTATTATTGAAACGCAGCAAACTTTTTCGCCGGTCCTCATTCAGCCATCCCCATTTGAATAACTGTTTTGACAATCGATTACGGAGACGATTATAATTTTCAGAAGTATGCAAGTTCAACAAATACTGCTTCATACCTCCTACACTGCGATCGATAGCCATGTTGTTATCATTCAGTATAATCAACAAGTTATTGGGAGTGGACGATGCATTGTTCAACCCCTCAAAAGCCAATCCGCCACTCATTGCTCCATCTCCAATGACAGCAACGATATGCCGGTTCTCTTTTTTCTGGGAAGCGGCTACAGCCATTCCAAGAGCCGCAGAAATGGAATTGGAAGCATGTCCACATGTGAATGTATCATACTCACTTTCAAATGGTGTAGGGAATGGGGCCATACCATTCAATTTACGGTTGGTAGAAAACCATTCACGGCGTCCTGTCAGGATTTTATGACCGTAAGCCTGGTGTCCAACGTCCCAAACAATACGATCATAAGGGGTATTCAATACATAATGTAGGGCTACAGTAAGTTCTATCACCCCCAGACTGGACCCAAAATGTCCTGGATTGCGCGACAACTCATCAATTATCTTCTCTCTTAATTCACTGCATACCTCCGGCAATGAATTCAACGGAAGTTTACGTAAATCAGAAGGATTATCTATCTTATTCAACAATTTGTATGACGCTTGGTATTCCATTCTACAATTATTAGCCATTTAATTCCACAAAATTAGCATAAATATATGTAATGTGCTTACATTTGCAGAAAATTAATTTATTGCCACGCACAATGGAGTTTAGAACAAAAGTTGAATTACCCAAAATACAAGATACAATCCAACATTCCGATTCACTCATGTTATGGGGGTCTTGTTTCACTGAAAATATCGGGAAAAGACTTATCGATAATAAATTCTCCTGCGATTTAAATCCTTTCGGAATCCTTTATAATCCGATGTCAATAGCTTTGGCCATCCGTCAAATTCTTGAAGACAAGGAATATACAGAAAATGATTTGACCGCCAGAAACGACGAATGGTTCAGCTACATGCACCACAGCAGCTTCTCGGCACACGATAAGGAGACCTGTCTACAACGCATCAACGGACGCTTGAAGGAAGCAAGAAAGCACCTGGAAGAAGCCGATTGGATCATTTTTACTTGGGGAACTTCATGGGTATACCAATTGACAACCACCCGCACGATTGTTGGGAACTGCCATAAGATGCCCGATAAAATGTTCATCCGTTCACGCGTGGAAGCAGAAACCATCTACACAGAATATCAGTCTCTTATTGTAGAGATTCGGAAACTGAACCCGAAAGTCAGATTCTTGTTCACTGTCAGCCCCATCCGACATGCCAAAGATGGAATGCACGGCAATCAGTTGAGCAAATCCACCCTCCTGCTGTCTATCGACAAAATCTGTAAAGAAATAACGGGATGCCATTATTTCCCTTCATACGAAATAATGATGGACGAATTAAGAGACTATCGGTTTTATGCTGACGACATGCTTCACCCCAGCTCTTTGGCCATAAATTACATTTGGGAATGTTTCTCTGAAACCTTCTTCCCCGATGCAACCCAAGCCATTATAAAAGAATGGGAGAAAATTGAACGAGGCTTGTCACACAGACCATTTAACGTACAATCGGATGCCCATCAACGATTTTTACGTGAAATTCTGTTAAAGATAGAACTGTTAAAAGAAAAATTACCGTACTTAGATGTCGAAAATGAAATAAAGATATGTCAAGCACAATTGAAGAAATCACCTCAATATTGAACGCAGAGCGTATTGGGGACCGTCCATCACATATTGATTGGATTCTTACCGACAGTCGTTCTTTATGTTTTCCAGAAGAAACTTTATTCTTTGCTTTAAAGACGAAAGTCAACGACGGCCATAAATACATCGGAGAACTATATACTCGAGGCGTCCGGAATTTTGTAGTCAGTGAACTGCCAAAAGATCTTTCTAACTTTCGCGACACAAATTTCTTGAGAGTAGCCAGTCCATTAAAGGCGTTGCAACGCTTGGCAGCTTACCATCGCGAAAAATTCCAAGTTCCTGTCGTTGGCATTACCGGAAGCAACGGAAAGACTGTAGTGAAAGAATGGCTATACCATCTCATCAGTCCCGACAAGGTTGTCACCCGTTCTCCACGCAGCTACAATTCTCAAATAGGCGTACCTCTTTCGGTATGGATGATGAACGAAAAGACGGAGGTGGGCATTTTTGAAGCCGGAATCTCTGAAATGGGTGAAATGGAAGTCTTGCAGCCTATCATACGGCCTACCATCGGTATCCTTACCAACATTGGAGGGGCACATCAGGAGAATTTTGCCTCTATGCAGGACAAATGCATGGAAAAACTGCTCTTATTCAAAGATTGTGATGTAGTGGTTTACAACGGAGACAATGAATTCATCAGCAACTGTGTAGCTAAATCGCTATTGGGAGCACGTGAAATCGCATGGTCCATGAAAGACGTTGAACGGCCGCTGTTCATTGAAAGTATTCAAAAGGACACCAAAGGTACGACTATCAAATACCGCTATTTAGGTTTCTTCAAAGAATACCGCATTCCGTTTATTGACGATGCATCCATCGAAAACTCACTGAACTGTTTAGCTGCTGCACTTTACCTCATGATATCTCCAGAAGATATTGCAACCCGTATGATGCAGTTGGAACCTGTAGCCATGCGTCTGGAAGTAAAAGAAGGGAAAAACAACTGTGTCTTAATCAATGACAGTTACAATTCTGACTTTGCTTCCCTCGACATTGCTCTGGATTTCATGGCCAGACGAGCCGAAGATAAGGAGTTGAAACGTACCTTGATCCTTTCGGATATCCTGGAAAGCGGACAAACGAGCAAGTTGCTCTACCGTCAGGTAGCCGAGCTCATCCACAGTCGTCGTGTAGACAAAATCATCGGCGTCGGTCCCGAAATTTCGGAAGCCTCTTCCCGCTTCCAAATCGAGAAATACTTCTTCCAGAGCACGAACGATCTGTTACAATCTGGATTATTAGACTCTTTGCAGCATGAAGTCGTGCTGATCAAAGGGGCACGAATATTCCACTTCGACCAGATTACCGACCACTTGGAACTGAAAGTACATAAAACGATCTTGGAAATCAACCTGAATGCATTGGTGAACAACTTCAATTATTATCGGAAAAAATTGAAGAGTGAGACCAAAATGGTGTGCATGGTAAAGGCATCTGCTTATGGAGCCGGTTCGTTAGAGGTCGCCAAGACATTGGAAGAACATCGCGTCGACTATCTTGCTGTAGCTGTAGCCGATGAAGGAGCCGATTTACGCAAGGCAGGAATCAAAAGTTCCATCATCATCATGAATCCGGAGGTAACGGCTTTCAAGACGTTGTTCGATTATAATTTGGAACCTGAAGTATATAGCTTCCACCTACTGGAAGAATTGATCAATGCCGCAGAACGTGAAGGAATCAGCAATATTCCTGTCCACATCAAGATCAATACAGGCATGAATCGTCTGGGATTTGAACCGCAGGAAATTCCTCAGCTCATCGAACGTCTGCAAAAGCAGTCCGCTGTTATTCCTCGTTCCGTATTCTCACACCTTGTAGGAAGCGATACCGACCGATTGGACGGCTTTACCCGCCGACAAATAGAGACTTTCATCAAGGCTGCCGATGAACTGCAGGCTGCATTCCATCATAAGATCTTACGCCATATCTGTAACACTGCAGGTATTGAGCGTTACCCCGGAGCACAATTTGATATGGTCAGACTCGGACTGGGACTGTATGGAATCGACCCTTATACCAATGAGGTGCTGAATAATGTCAGCACGCTAAAGACGACCATCCTGCAAATACACAACATACCGGCTGGAGAAACCGTCGGCTATAGCAGGAAAGGGGTTTTACAGCGTGACTCACGCATCGCAGCGATTCCGATCGGTTATGCCGACGGGTTAAACCGCCATTTAGGAAACGGAAAAGGCTATTGCCTTGTCAACGGTGAAAAAGCTCCTTACGTAGGAAACATCTGTATGGACGTATGCATGATCGACGTTACAGACATTGATTGCAAAGAAGGCGACAAGGTCATCATTTTTGGAGATGCACTGCCCGTAACACAACTTGCCGATTGGCTCGACACCATTCCATACGAAATCCTTACCAGTGTGTCTACGCGTGTAAAACGAGTCTATTATCAAGACTGACTTTAAAAGTCAACCGCTTTCTCCTGCCGTCCAAGGAAGCAGAAAATATCACCTCAAGGAGGATTTACCCCTTCCTTGAGGTGATATTTTTATATTCATTATATCTCTCAATTCGCAAATAATTCGTACATTTGGAACAAAAATAAAAAAAACTCATACTATGGAACAAAATCATAGCAATGTTTCTGCTAAAAGGAGTCCAATTACGTGGATTCCAACTTCTTATTTTGCCATGGGACTTCCGTTTGTGGTCCTCAACATGGTAACAGTTTTAATGTTCAAGGGACTTGAAGTGGAAGATAAGCTTATCACCTTCTGGACTTCTTTGATTCTATTGCCTTGGACCTTGAAACCGTTATGGAGTCCTTTCTTGGAGCTTTTCAAAACTAAAAAATTCTTTGTGGTCATCACACAGCTTATCACAGGCATCACTTTCGGATTGGTAGCGTTCTCATTGAACCTCCCACATTTCTTCAGCATTGCCATAGCTTTGTTGGGTATTATCGCTTTCAGTGGAGCGACACATGACATTGCTTGTGACGGAGTTTATATGAGTGAATTGTCAAACTCAGAACAATCTAAATATATCGGATGGCAGGGTGCTTTCTATAACATTGCAAAGATTATCGGAACAGGTGGATTGGTTTATCTGGCCGGTTATCTTATCGAAAGCTATCAAGAAGCCGGCAAAGGTGACCTTTTAGCTGCCAACCAGCACGCATGGATGATTATTATGGCCATTCTGTGCGCTGTAATGGTGTTGCTGAGTATTTACCATATCTTCATGCTTCCTACTGGAAAGAAAGCTGAGAAGGTGCAAGAAAAGCGCTCAGTACATGAAGTTATGGTAGAATTAGGAAATGTATTGTTAGCCTTCTTCAAGAAGAGCCACATCATTTACTACGTATTCTTCATCATTCTGTATCGATTCGCTGAAGGATTTGTAATGAAAATCGTTCCTTTGTTCTTGAAAGCCGACCGTGAAATGGGTGGCTTGGGACTTACAGAAAAGGAAATCGGCTTGTACTATGGTTCTTACGGTGCAGCCGCATTCGTCATCGGTTCCTTGTTGGCAGGTTATTATATTTCAGCCAGAGGCTTGCATAAGAGCTTGTTCTCTTTGTGCTGTATCTTCAACCTCCCATTCCTGGTATACACATTATTCGCTATCTTCCAACCGACCAGCGGTGCTTTGGTCTGCAGCGGTATCGTATTCGAATACTTTGGTTATGGATTCGGATTCGTAGGCTTGACCTTGTTCATGATGCAGCAGATTGCCCCAGGCAAGCATCAGATGGCCCATTATGCATTTGCTTCTGGTATCATGAACCTCGGAGTTATGATCCCAGGTATGCTTAGCGGTTGGGTATGCGAAACCTTGGGTGAATGGTTTGACAAGCCAGGAGGCTACGAACCTTTCTTCATCTTTGTACTTATTGCTACCATTCCAGCCTTCCTGATAACTTATTTTGTACCATTCAAATATAATGCAGATGGAAGTCTGATCAGTGGAGAAAAAGAATAACAAATCCTATAAATTTATTTTAAAAGCTATGACAGAAAAGTTTCAAATGCCGTGGGAAGATCGCCCGGCAGGATGTACCGACCCTATGTGGAGATACTCACAGAATCCAGTAATTGGACGTTACCAGATTCCGTCATCAAACAGTATTTTCAATAGTGCTGTAGTTCCTTTTGAAGATGGATTCGCAGGTGTTTTCCGCTGCGACAACAAAGCAGTTCAGATGAATATCTTCGCTGGTTTCAGTAAAGATGGTATTCACTGGGAAATCAACCATGAACCAATCCAGTTCAAGGCTGGCAACACAGACATGATTGAATCAGAATACAAGTATGACCCACGTGTTACTTGGATTGAAGACCGTTATTGGATTACTTGGTGTAATGGTTACCATGGACCTACAATTGGTATCGGCTATACTTTCGACTTCAAAGAATTCTTCCAGTGCGAAAATGCATTCTTGCCTTTCAACCGTAACGGTGTACTTTTCCCACAGAAAATCAATGGCAAGTTCGCTATGTTGAGCCGTCCTAGTGACAATGGACACACTCCATTCGGTGATATCTACATCAGCTTCAGCCCAGATATGAAGTACTGGGGTGAACACCGCAGTGTAATGAAAGTGACTCCGTTCCCTGAAAGTGCATGGCAGTGTACTAAGATTGGTGCAGGTTCTGTTCCATTCTTGACCGACGAAGGTTGGTTGATGTTCTACCATGGTGTTATCACTACTTGCAACGGTTTCCGTTACTCTATGGGTGCTGCTATTCTTGACAAAGATGATCCTACAAAGGTTCTTTACCGCACTCGTGATTACATCTTAGGCCCAGCTGCTCCATACGAATTGCAGGGTGATGTTCCTAACGTAGTGTTCCCATGTGCCGCTCTTCAAGACGGTGAACACGTAGCCGTATATTATGGTGCTGCTGATACTCATGTATGCATGGCATTCGGTTACCTTTCAGAAATCATCGATTACATCAAACGTACTTCACTCTAATTGTACCTTGAGTAATTTATAAAATAGAAGCGGGTGTATTCCAAAAGAATACACCCGCTTTTTTATGCTGGAGCCCAAGCCTACAACGCCGCCCTACAAGCTTTCCTGAGCCTTCTGATGCCGATTTAAATCGGAACGGCACAACGCCTTCTGCGGCTTATTCAAGGCAGCAGAACCTCTTCTATGGCTTTCTTCAAGGTTGGCTTAGGCAAAGCTCCTTGTGCCATCTGAGGCATGCCCTGCATCGGTACAAAAATCAAAGTAGGCACCGAACGGATTCCATACAGTTCGGACAACTCATATTCTTCATCAATGTCAATCTTATAAATATCGATCTGATCTTTATATTCTTCTGAAAGCTCTTCCAAAACAGGTCCCAACGCTTTACAAGGGCCGCACCAGGTTGCATGGAAATCAATCAAAGCAGGACGTTCCCCCAAGAACTTCCATTCATTGGGATTAGTCTCATAATTTGCTACTTTCTTCAAGAAATCAGCTTTATTCAAACTTACTGTTGCCATAATCTTGATAATTTAATGGTTATATTTTCTTTTGGTACAAAAGTAAAATCTTTTACTTGCGACAAAAATACAAGTTTGACTTGAAGCATACAAACAGATTTATTCTATCTTTACATCGATAAAATCGATACATATCAGCCCTATAACTATGACACTACAACAATTGGAATATGTTGTGGCGGTGGACAAATACCGTCACTTCGTCAAAGCAGCGGAATCTTGCCACGTAACACAGTCCACTTTAAGCTCGTTAATCCAGAAATTGGAACTGGAATTAGACGTCGTGATCTTTGACCGGAACGCTCATCCTACTCGCCCCACACGG
This sequence comes from Phocaeicola sp., assembly GCA_020026225.1. Classification (GTDB taxonomy): domain Bacteria; phylum Bacteroidota; class Bacteroidia; order Bacteroidales; family Bacteroidaceae; genus Phocaeicola. The sequence goes on from JAHHQU010000035.1 coordinate 22,642, forward strand.
ATGGGAGAGGAAATCATCAAACAAGCAAAAATTCTGCTGTTCAATGCTTCGCAATTAAAAGAAAGGGTATTGTCTGAGAAAGGACAAGAAAGTGGTTCCCTGCACTTGGGCATTGCCTCTACCATTGCTCCGTACATTCTTCCCAAATTATTCAAGCAACTGGCAGAAACTCATCCTGACATCCATTTGAAGGTAGAAGAAGCACGGCTGACCACTTTAGTAGAAAAACTGGAAAGAGCCGAACTCGATGTGGTGCTTATGGCAAGTCCCATCCATCACGATGAGTTATTGGAAATCCCTGTTTACAGGGAACAATTCGTAGCATACATATCGCCTTCCGATGCTCTTTATCAGAAAGAGGATCTGGCATTGGACCATTTGCCTACGGAGAATCTTTGGGTACTCCAAGAAGGTTACTGTCCCAACAATGGTATTTTTTCTTTCTGCAGCAGAATCAAAGGAAACGCAGCCATCTATGAAGCAGGCAGCATAGATACGCTGGTGAAAATTGTAGATGAAAACGGAGGGTATACAATTATTCCGGAACTGCATGTTCCTTTATTAAAGGAAAGACAAAACGAGCATATTCGCCCCATATTGAATCCGATCCCTACCCGTGAGGTATCGCTCATTGTGCGGAAAGATTATGTCAGAGAGCGTCTATTAAACATTCTGGCGGAGTCTATTTGTAAGGTAATACCAGCCCACATGATTAATCCGCACTTAAAGAAGTTCGGAATCAAACTTTAAAACGGTATACTGTATTTCACTTCCTTCACTGTCTTTCCGTATCAGGGAACCCAGTCATCCAAAGCCTAAGTTCCTGGAAAGTGCAGGAAGGGGATTAACACAAAAAAGCCCCGAAGTATTGCTACCTCGAGGCTTCCGTAAAACGGCGA
>JAHHQU010000036.1 GCA_020026225.1 Phocaeicola sp.
TGACCCCATGCGTGACAGGCATGTATTCTAACCAACTGAACTAACGCACCAATTTCTATTTCTGCATCACCAATGCACGATGAAATATGAAAACTAAGCGGTGCGTACGGGACTCGAACCCGTGACCCCATGCGTGACAGGCATGTATTCTAACCAACTGAACTAACGCACCAATCTTTCATTTTGTCGCTATCTCTCTCTCGATTGCGGTTGCAAAGGTACAACTATTTTTGAAACCTGCAATACCTTTTGGACTTTTTTTTGTAAAATGTTGAACTTTCTCCTATTTTACCCTATTTAAAGGGGCAAGAAAAAGCATTGTAGGTTTCAACTAAATAACAAAGGATTCCATAAATAGCAAGAAACAGACATTTTTAAGTCATTATTAACACGTCTTTTACAAACTTTTTGATAGAGAGAATCGACTCTGAACAATAATTAGTTATTTTTGCAGTTGCTTTAATATAAAGGATTCGCATAAAATAGAGAACTCATGAAAGGAGCTATTATTAATTGTAAGTTCGAGAACTTCGCTTTCACAGATTATGCTCTCAAGAGTCCGCAAGGCCTTCTTCGCATAACAAAGAGAACAAAATCTTGCAAGGCAGCAGTTTCCTTTCTCAAAAGCCAACTCCATACGCCATTCATAAGGAATACCCAGCGGGCTATCCAACCCAAAAATTGAATCAACCTCTACCAGGCTTCTTCCTGAAATGAATATGCATTTCCTGTCTTCCTTCAGTCTGTTGTCACATAGAGACAACTACCAGATTCTTCTCCCGTCAAAGAAGATAGAACGACGAAAGAAGATGAACAGTAGAATTTTAAACATAAAAACATCATGATAGAAATTATTCCAGCCATTAACTTGATAGACGGAAAATGCGTCCGTTTATCTCAAGAAAATTATGAATCTCAAAAAACATACGATGAAGATCCTGTTGAAGTAGCGAAAGCCTTTGAAGCCAACGGAATCCGCCGACTACATGTAGTCGACCTTGACGGTGCAGCTTCACATCATGTGGTAAACTATCGCACACTTGATAAAATAGCCAAAAGCACTTCACTCATCATTGATTTTGGCGGAGGTATCAAAAGCGATGAAGATATGCTGATAGCTTTCGACAACGGTGCACAGATGGCCACCGTAGGGAGTATTGCCGTAAAGAACCCTACCCTTTTTGAAAAATGGTTTCATCAGTACGGCCCTGAAAAGATCATTTTAGGAGCAGACACGAAAGAAGGGAATATTGCAATTAACGGATGGAAAGAAGAAAGCACGATTTCTCTCAATGATTTCCTTAAAGAATATGTTGCAAAGGGAATCTACAAAGTGCTTTGCACTGACATCAGCCGTGACGGAACGCTGGAAGGACCTGATCTTACCCTGTATCAAGACATCGTAAAGAATTATCCAGAGATGCACCTGATAGCAAGTGGCGGCATCAGCTCCGTCGATGACATCTACCGATTGGAAGAAGCAAATGTTCCTGCCGTTGTATTCGGAAAAGCTTTGTACGAAGGCCGAATCAAATTAAAGGATCTCATTCCATTCATTTAAACAACAGAATTTACAACGACCCATTTGGACAAATCATTCGCCCCAATGAGTCGTTGAACGAAAGAGCGGCACCATTTCTGTCATCTTTTAATCAAGAAACGCCCATACATACTGCCAGCAGCAGATTTTCATGGAGGTGATATTTCCAGTACCCAATTAAAAACGTATCTTTGCAAGGAAGGGATAAAACATTACTATATGGAAGAAAAGATTCTTATCAATTATAAAAACGTAAACATCAACCAGAAAGAGCATTCCATTCTGGAAAATGTCAACTTCGAGCTCCGTGCAGGAGATTTCGTTTACCTCATAGGGAAAGTAGGAAGTGGGAAATCAACCCTTTTGAAAACCTTTTACGGAGAACTTAATCTCGCAGAGGGAGAAGCATCCGTACTCGATTATGACATGTGCCACATCAAGCAAAAGCAGATTCCTGCACTTCGAAGACGCTTAGGTATCGTCTTTCAGGACTTCCAATTACTCACAGACCGCACAGTCCAAGAGAACCTGGAATTCGTGCTAAAAGCAACCGGATGGAAGAACAAAGAAGATATAAAAAGTCGCATAACAGAGGTATTGCAACAAGTAGGAATGGAAAACAAAGGATACAAAATGCCGTATGAACTTTCAGGAGGAGAGCAACAGCGCATTGTTATCGCTCGTGCCATTTTGAACAAGCCCGAAATCATCTTGGCCGATGAACCTACAGGGAACTTGGATGTAGAAACAGGAAGACGAATCACCGAACTGCTTCATGATATATGCAAGCAAGGCTCAGCCATCATTATGACCACTCATAACATCAACCTGCTACAAGAATACCCTGGAAAAGTTTATAAATGTGAAGATCATCATTTGTTCTGCCAATAAAAGACTTAAAAAAAAGAGAAAAAAAGTCCATTTTCTAGCAATTATATAATTCAAATACACTTTTATAATTAAATTTGTAGCCGAGAATCTAATTATTCACGTAAATTTAAATTAGAAATAGACAATGAAGGTATTAAAGTTTGGAGGTACATCTGTCGGTTCTGCAGAAAGAATGAAAGGTGTAGCCAAATTAATCGCTGACGGCCAGCAGAAAGTAGTGGTTCTGTCTGCTATGTCTGGTACAACCAACTCTTTGGTTGAAATCTCAGATTATTTATATAAGAAAAATCCAGAAGGTGCAAATGAAATCATCAATACGCTCGAATTAAAATATAAAAAGCACATTGAAGAGTTATTTTCTACTGAAGAATATAAACAGAAAACTGCTGAATTGGTCAAGTCGGTATTCGATTACATCCGTTCTTTTACCAAAGATATATTCACACTTTTCGAAGAGAAGGTGATTCTGGCGCAAGGTGAAATCATTTCTACCAACATGATGACCAATTACCTGTGCGAACAAGGCATCAAAACTACTTTGCTCCCTGCTTTGGAATTCATGCGCACAGACAAGAACTGTGAACCAGATGTCACTTATATCCGTGAAAAGTTGACAGCACTGCTCAATGACAATCAAGGTTATGATATCTACATCACCCAAGGATTCATCTGCCGCAATGCTTACGGTGAAATAGACAACCTTCAGCGTGGTGGTAGTGATTACTCAGCATCACTGATCGGTGCAGCCATCAATGCATCTGAAATCCAAATCTGGACAGACATCGACGGCATGCACGACAACGACCCGAGATTAGTGGAGAAGACATCACCTGTTCGTCATTTGCACTTTGACGAAGCAGCAGAATTAGCTTATTTCGGTGCAAAGATTCTTCATCCAACTTGCATACAGCCTGCTAAATATGCAAACATCCCTGTACATTTGTTGAATACCATGGAACCTACCGCTCCTGGTACACTGATTTCAAATGATACAGAGAAATCAAAGATCAAAGCTGTAGCAGCCAAAGACAACATTACTGCCATCCGTATTAAGTCAAGTCGTATGTTGTTGGCACACGGTTTCTTACGTAAGGTCTTTGAAATCTTTGAAAGCTACCAGACTCCGATTGATATGGTCTGCACTTCTGAAGTCGGCGTTTCTATGTCAATTGACAATACCAAGCACTTGAATGAAATATTGAACGACTTGAAGAAATACGGAACTGTAACCGTAGACTACAACATGTGCATCGTTTGCGTAGTAGGTGATTTGGAATGGGAAAACGTTGGTTTTGAAGCAAAAGCTCTTGATGCCATGCGTGAGATTCCTGTCCGTATGATTTCATTCGGGGGAAGTAATTACAACATTTCTTTCTTGGTTCGTGAAGAAGACAAAATACGTGCTTTACAGTCTTTGAGCAACCAATTGTTCAACGCATAAGAAATCCATTGAATACCTAGTTGGACTTTTCAGTCCAGCTTCTATATCTTATACTAGCGGATGACAAGAAAGCATTATCTCTTGTCATCCGCTTTCCTATGCAAAACGGCATTGCATGATTGATAATACTAAATTAAAGAACCGTATGACAAAACAATTTCCAATCGATAAATTTCGCACACTTGAAACCCCTTTCTATTATTATGATGCTCAACTTTTACGTGAAACGTTGAGCACCATCAAAGAAGAGAGTGGAAAATATGATAGATATTGTGTGCATTATGCTGTAAAAGCAAATGCTAATCCCAAAGTTCTGACCATTATCCGTGAAAGTGGACTGGGTGCTGACTGCGTAAGTGGCGGAGAAATAAAAGCTGCCATCAAAGCAGGATTTCCAGCCAATAAAATAGTCTACGCCGGTGTCGGAAAGACTGACTGGGAAATTAATTTGGGACTGGAGCATGACATTTTCTGCTTCAATGTGGAATCAGTTCCCGAACTTGAAATCATCAACGAACTGGCAGCTGCACAGAACAAGATTGCCCGTGTGGCATTCCGTATCAATCCAGACGTGGGTGCACATACGCATGCCAACATTACAACGGGCTTGGCTGAAAACAAATTCGGCATCAGCATGCAGGATATGGATCACGTCATCGATCTCGTTGAAACAATGAAGAATGTAAAGTTTGTAGGACTCCATTTTCATATCGGCTCACAAATCTTGGATATGGGAGACTTCATTGCTTTATGCAACCGAATCAATGAATTGCAGGAAAAGCTTTACAGTCGTCAGATAATTGTGGAACACATCAATGTAGGCGGTGGCTTGGGTATCGATTACAGCCATCCTGATCGTCAGGCTATTCCTGATTTCAAAGCTTATTTTGAAACTTATCACAAACATCTGAGACTTCGCCCGCAACAAACGCTTCATTTTGAGTTGGGACGTGCAGTAGTGGGACAATGCGGCAGTTTGATAACTAAAGTAATCTACGTGAAACAGGGAACAAACAAGCAGTTCGCTATTGTAGACGGAGGCATGACCGATTTGATTCGTCCTGCTTTATACCAGGCTTATCATAAGATTGAAAACCTCACTTCTGAAGAAGCAGTTGAAACGTACGATGTCGTAGGACCTATCTGTGAATCTTCCGACGTATTCGGAAAAGCCATTGACTTGAACAAGGTAAAACGTGGCGACCTGATAGGTATCCGTTCTGCCGGCGCTTACGGTGAAATCATGGCATCCAGCTACAACTGTCGTGCCTTACCGAAAGGATACACTTCTGACGATTTCATCTAATATGCAAATGAAATGCATGAATGCATTTCTCTTTGTTGACTATTCAGAAGACAAAAAAACAATTCATACAAGCCGTTTCTGTTAGTTTAAATAACGGAAGCGGCTTTTATTAAAGGGGCATTTTTTGAGGATGAACCCCACCATTCAAAACCAGACGAACTCAAAAATATTTTTCATCACATTTGTGCAACTAAAGAGATAAGGAATATGATAGAATATCATTCTATATCATTTGTAATCAGCATTGCTTGCAGCATTCTCCTGATAATCCAGCTGATTTATATATGGGGAATTTATAACCGTATGCACCGATTCTGTAAAAAGGAGGAAGAAGCGAGTTCAGAAAAAGACTTCCCTCCCATCTCGGTCATCCTGGTCACCAAAGATACAGGTCCCGTATTAAAAGACAATCTGACAGCCATTCTGGAACAAGAATACCCTTACTTTGAGGTCATCGTTGTCAATGATGAATCGGCAGGAGAAGATGAAGACACACTCAAGCTTCTTGAAAATGAATATAAGAACCTGTATCATACTTTCATTCCTAAGACTGCCCGATACATCAGCAGAAAGAAATTGGGAATTTCAATGGGTATCAAAGCAAGCCGATATCATTGGATAGTAGTTACCGATCCTTACTGCAGACCTGCGACAAAGAAATGGCTGTACAGCTTGTCACGCCATTTTACTGCCGAAACCGAAATCGTCTTGGGTTACAGTAATTTCGTATCCAACCACACCGCTTTCGCACGACACATCATTACCGATACCTTATTCCAGTCGATGCGTTATTTGGGAAGAGCCTTGGGAGGAAAAGCCTATATGGGAACTGGGTACAACATGGCTTACCGGAAAGACTTCTATGAGCTGCACAAAGGATTCGCCAATCAGCTGAACCTGCAACGTGGAGAGGATGACTTGTTTGTAAATGCAGTAGCAACCAAGAAAAATACCAAAGTGGCACTGTCACCCGACAGCATCGTTCGCCGCTCAATGCCAGGATTCCGCCATATCTGGAAAAACGAAAAGATAAGTTACGCTGTAACCGGTCACTTTTATCGAGGCTGGGCCAACTGGTATAACGCAATAGACACTTGGAGTTGTGCCTTCTTTCACGCTTCCGTCATTGCCGGCATAATCTTTAGCCTCATCGAAAAGCAATGGATTTTGACAGGCTGTATCGGGTTATGTTGGTTAATCCGCTTTCTTTCTTCAATGATTGTATTTAAACAGACAGCCAACGATATGGGTGAAGATCTACGCTACTACCTTCCTGTCTATGACTTATTACGTCCATGGTTCAGCCTTAAAGGCAAACTTCGGTATTGGTTCCGTACCGAATCTGACTTTATCAGAAAATAAAAAAATCAATAAGGGCGATGTTCGGATTTCAAAGGAAATCCGAACATCGCCCTTATTGGCTTTATTTCCACCGACAGCATGTACAATGATCAAGTTTCTTTGCAGCAAGACTTGAAAGGTCCCTACGAACCGGAAACGAAATGTGATTCAGTCCGATCCGTTCATCAATCATTGAACAATTCGAAGGTAAACTTAAACCCTACTGAAGTAAACTTACCCCGCTCATTGCCTATAAATATACCGGCATCAAATACATGCGTTCCGATTCCATACCCCAATTCAAAATACGGATTCAAGTGAGGCATAAACAAGATGCCACCGTAAATGCGCTCCTTCTGAATAAAGGACAGCAAATTTCCTACAGGATATAGAAAAATGAAAGGTGACTCAAAAGTAAAGTTTCCACTAAAATAATGCCTTGAAGAGTTATACCATCTACTATCCAACATCTGGAAAGTACCTCCAATATCGTCATTCCATCCTTCAGGAAGATTACGGTAGGCAAAGTTTACGTAGTCAACAAAATACGTCGTCTTCTGATTGGTAAAGAATCCACTGGCCAGACGATAAGCCAACGAATGCACCTTTCGCAACCGAATCACTTGCTCTGCAGCCATTTCTATTCGTTCATATTCCCCCGAATTGTGCAAAATCTTGATACCTCTTTCATAGTCTACACAGAACGTCGGATACTTGGAGCCCACATTAATTTTTCGGCGTCCATTCATGTAATAACGCATGTTCGGTGTCCATTCAATCCGAATACGCGGCGCGAAACTGTTGTAATGCGAGCGGACACGCTCTGCTACTTCTGGAGAACTTTTGGTATAACGCCAATGCATGGACAAACCGGTCCACAACCGAAGTCCGTTGATGATCTCTATATTATGAGACAGATTCAAATAGATGTCTTTAAAATAATCCAAATTCAAGCCATCAAAGGAAAAAGTACTGTCAGGAATGTTCTTTAATTGGTCTAATACCACACTGCTGTAAATACGGTTACCATTTCCTGCGTTCAATTCAAAAGATGCATTTTTGGCCGGATTGTAGACGTACTTCATATCCGCTTTAGCATAAAATTCTTTTTTGGTAAAGTTGTAACCGATTTGAGGTACAATACGCAAATGCTTGCCATTATAGAAAAGTTTGTTGAACTTGAACACCTGCTTGTAGGAAACTCCCTGCCGGTGGCTGTAACTAACCAAGACAGGATTGATCAGCGGTGAACAGCGAATGCTCCCAATCTTAGGCACGTCGATATTATAACTACTAATCAGGGCATCTCCTATCTGTCCCCAAAAAACCAGATTCTTGTGTTTCTTGGTACGAACAGAATCATGAATGGCAGCCTCCAATTTCCGCTGACTCACGCGACGGTCGAAAGCAGCATACAAAGTGTCCTCATGATATTCAAGGGGAATCGGACGTAAACGGTTGAAAGAATCTCTATCCACAATCAATTTACTCGTATCGCACGTCAAGGTATAAGAACGTGAAAGATTCAATCGCTCCTTTTTGCTTCTTTTATCCACCTTATCGTCATCACTTTTGAATTTTACCGAATTGTACCTCATCCAACCGGTATAGTTCATCTCCGTATGATTTCGAAGAAATTTAAAATCCAGATTCAGGTGAAATAATGTGGGCAAGTATTTCGTTTCCTCCGTATCCCCCATACGCATGTACATACGGAATCCCATCAAATCATATTTTCCTTTCAAGTCGAAGACCTTGACCGTCCAATCCCAAGAAGAAATCCAGATGCTCCCTTCCAGAAGCTGCGTACTGCGATACCTCGGAATGACATTGATTTGATAAACGGGAGCTCCATAAATATAGCTGACAGATTCAAACTCATACCGATAATGCCGCTGAGACGAAGCACTCAAAGGAGACAAAATCTTATCCCCCATCACCGATGGAGAGTAGATATTGAAATTTATATAGTTGATGATGTCGAACGTTTCACTTCGGGAATTAGGAAACGTACTGACCAGTGCCCTCATTTTACGGTCATAAATATCCGGTGCGGTATAATGCAAGTAACTGAGGGATTCATGAACGTAACTGTTGACTCCTTTTTCCAAACGAAACATAGCCGGAAGATACTTCATGATGCGGTTCCGGTGATGAACCTTGAAATTACCTTTCAGATAAAGGTCACTCTTGTATTCTTTGACTAAATCCGCATATTGAGCAGCGGAAAGAAAAATTTTTTCCAGTAAAGAGTCTGGTACAGTCTTCTTCCGATGTTCCAGCGAAATCACATTATCGGCCTTCACGGGAACTGAATATGAATTGACTATCAAAGCCAACAAGCACACCCATATAATATTTAGAAAACTGCTCTTTTTCATTTCACAGACAAATATAAAGTAAAACCTTTATTTTAGGGAGAAATTTATATGTGAAAAAAGTTTTTATTAATATTTAATTACTATCTTTGTGCTAAATAACACGTTTTTATAACACTTATGACAAAGAACGAATTATCTGAAGAAGAAATTGCGGCTAGTATTCCAGACCTTTGGCAGCCTCTAACCCAGTCGCAAAGGGAATATCTTGCTCAAAATTTTTCTATACAGAAATACAAGAAGAATGAAACCATCTATTGTGAGGGAGAAACTCCTACACATTTGATGTGCTTGCTTGATGGAAAGGTTAAAATCTTTAAAGACGGTGTCGGAGGAAGAAGCCAAATCATCCGTGTCATCAAGAATAAGGAGTACTTTGCATATCGGGCTTATTTTGCACAGGAAAATTTCGTAACTGCCGCTGCAGCCTTTGAGCCTTGTACTATTTGTTTCATTCCAATGACGTGTATATTGCACCTCCTTGAAGAGAACTGTGCTTTAGGCATGTTCTTCATCCGTCAGCTCTCTGTAGATTTAGGGATTTCCGACGAACGTACAGTCAGCCTTACCCAAAAACATATTCGTGGACGCTTGGCTGAATCATTGTTATTCTTGAAAGACACTTATGGTGTAGAAGAAGACCAATGCACATTAAGCATCTATCTTTCCCGTGAAGATTTAGCGAACTTATCCAACATGACTACTTCAAATGCGATACGTACTTTGTCAAATTTCGCTTCTGAAAAACTCATCATCATTGACGGAAGAAAAATTAAGCTGATTGAAGAAGAAAAGCTCAAGAAAATCAGCAAGATCGGTTGATTTCAATCACTTACCATACTAAAAAAGCCTCCCGCTACAAAATGTAGCGGGAGGCTTTTTTATTTCATTTCAACCAGTATTTTTTTTCTTATCTGCCCAGCAAAACAAAACTCCTGTCTTCCTCTTTACTCGAAGCGGATAGAACGAGCGGGATGAATGCGACTGATCAAATAAGAAGGAGCAATCAGCATCAAGAGAGACACTGCAAATGTACAAAGATTCAACAACAAGTAATATCCTAAATTCATTTCCAGTGGAACGGTAGTAACATAATAATCGGCAGGATTCAGCTGTATCGGTTCAAAAAAGTATTGAATGAAACAGAGAGACAAACCCGCGATATTCCCCCACAGCATTCCTTTTCCTATCAAGAAAGCGGAAAAAGTTAGAAAGATTTTACGGATTGAAGTATTGTTTGCACCCAATGCCTTCAAGACCCCAATCATATTGGTTCGGTCAAGAATGATGATCAGCAATCCTGAAATCATGGTAAATCCGGCGACCCCTGTCATCAAGATTAAAATGACCCACACATTCACGTCCAGTAAATCCAACCAGGCAAAGATCTGAGGGTTCGCCTCTTCCACGGAACGGCAGAAATAACTCTGCCCGTACGCATCACACGTACCAAACAACATGGCCCTCATTGCATCCGTCACCTCCGAAAGTTGGGAATAATCCGCGATGTCCATTTCCAATCCTCCGACCTGATTCGGACGCCATTTATTCAAACGGTTGACCGTATAGAGGTCCGTTATAAGGAAATAATCATCATAAGCTGAAAAGTTGGTCTGATAAATACCTACGACTTCCAGACGACGGGCACGAACATTATCTTCTACATAATAAGTGTAGAGTTTGTCACCCAACTTCAAAGACAGCTTGTCGGCTATGGTTTTTGAAACAAGCACCTGATGAGACGAGACCGAATCTGTAAAAGAAGGGATACTACCTTCCAACAAGTGCTCTCTTAAAAAGGAGAAATCATATTCTTGCCCCACCCCTTTCAGCATCATTCCCTGAAAGTTGTCAGCGGTCATGATCATTCCCGTCTTTGTAGAGTAACGCTGCACATGCTGAACGCCCTCCGTATTCCGAAGAGCCTGCATCAAGCTGTCGCCTACTCCTATCGGTTTGGTTTGATACAATTGAGCATCATCCAAGCTGGTCACCATGATATCAGAAGTAAGACCTACCATCTTATCACGGACCTGATGCTTGAATCCAAGAGCCACCGCCACCGAGACAATCATCACTGCCAATCCAATGGCAATTCCGACCATCGCAATTCGAACAGCGGGCTTGGACACCTCTTTTCCACCCTCATTGCGCTGATAGATACGCTGAGCTATAAACAAGATCCATTGCATATTCTTATTCAGTTCTGCCAGGATAAGCCTCCAATGCCTTGCGAAGTATGAACAACGCACGCACCAAATCCTCTTTCTTCAACACATAAGCCAAACGTGCTTCATCTTTACCAGCCCCAGGAGTTGTATAAAATCCACTGGCAGGAGCCATCATAACCGTCTCACCCTCATAGTTGAAATCAGTCAAGCACCAAGCACAAAACTTCTCACAATCATCGACCGGAAGACGAGCTACGGTATAGAATGCTCCCATAGGTATAGGAGAATAAACTCCAGGAATGCGATTCAATCCGTCTATCAAGCACTTACGACGTTCTACGTATTCATCGTAAGTTTCACGAGAATATTCTTCTGGCTCATCCAATGAAGCTTCGGCTGCTATCTGCCCAATCAAAGGAGGACTCAAACGAGCCTGACAGAACTTCATTACTGCTGATTTCACTTCCTCATTTTTCGTGATCAGCGCTCCGATTCGAATACCGCACTCAGAATAACGCTTTGAAACAGAATCAATGAGCACTACATTCTGTTCAATACCTTCCAGATGACAAGCCGATATATAAGGAGAACCGGTATAAATAAATTCTCGATAGACTTCGTCGGAGAACAAGAACAAATCGTATTTCTTCACCAAATCACGTATCTGATTCATTTCTCTGCGTGTATACAGGTAACCCGTAGGATTATTCGGATTACAAATCAAGATACCTTTGGTCCGTTCATTTATCAGTTCTTCAAACTTTTCCACTTTCGGCAATGAAAAGCCTTCTTCGATTGTCGTAGTCACAGTACGAATCACTGCCCCTGCCGAGATGGCGAATGCCATATAATTCGCATAAGCCGGTTCCGGTACAATGATTTCATCCCCTGGATTCAAACAACTCATAAAAGCAAAGAGTACAGCCTCAGAACCTCCTGTAGTAATGATGATATCATCAGCATCAAGATTGATATGATACTTTTTATAATATCCAACCAATTTCTCACGATAGCTGCGATAACCTTGGCTGGGACTATATTCCAAAACGGTACGGTCTATATGTCGAATCGCTTCCAAGGCCGCTTTAGGCGTGGGCAAATCGGGCTGACCGATGTTCAGATGATACACCTTCACTCCCCTAGCCTTAGCGTCTTCAGCCAAAGGTGCCAATTTACGAATTGGTGATTGAGGCATTTCCTGACCTCTATTGGATATTTGTGGCATATTTTCTTTAATTTAAATAGATAATTTGTACAAAGATAAGTTGAATGAACTGAATACACAAAAGAATCTGCAAAATAGGTTAGAAAAAGGAAGCCCCCTGAAAGCTGAATTCTTACATAACGTCAACGAATGTTTATCATTCTTCAAATTTTAGGTTTTCTCGGAAAAACAATGTAAGTTTGTAATATCAGTTATTAATGCAACTATACTTATGAACTTATACCTTATCACATTCACTACTGGAGTCTACGAGGAACAACGAGTTTATGACAGTCATAAAGAATTATTATCCGAACTAGAAAAGCATTTCAACATTCACCTTATATATTACAAAGAGGCCGAACAGATTCCTTCAAACGCTTACAAGATTGCGTTTATTGAAAAAGGAGGAGTGGAAGGAGCCACTATCAGAAACTTCAGCATCCTGCCTTATCCAATCACCCTTTTAGCCGACGGGAAAGGAAATTCATTGGCTGCCTCTCTGGAAATAGCAGCTTGGATACGTGCAAAGGACCTGAAGGTAAACATCATCCACGGCGATGTACAAACGATGGTCCAAAAGATACTTGTCCATCATCAAGCCTTTTCTGCCAAACGTGCCTTGAAAGGGAAACGCATTGGAGTCATCGGGACTCCTTCATCCTGGTTGGTAGCAAGTCATGTGGACTACCTACTGGCAGAGCAACGTTGGGGAGTTACCTACCTGGACTTTTCACAAAAAGAGGTAATCAAACGATTTGAAAGCATCACCGACGATGAAGTGGGAGTAGAAGCGTCTCTAGTAGCCACACACTGCCAATCTTGCTTAGAAACGACCCCTGAGAATCTTCTTCGAGCCATGCGTCTCTACAAAGCCATCCAAATGATTTGCACCGAAAACCAATTGGATGCTGTAACCTTCTCCTGTTTCAACATTGCTACCGAGCTGAAGACCAGCGGATGTTTGGCCCTATCTTTACTGAATGGAACCGGCATTCCGGCAGGCAACGAAGGTGATTTACAATCCATCACGACCCTTCTTATGACCAAAGAACTTTGCAAGACCGCCGGATTCATCGCCAACCCTACTTTCATCAATGAGAAAGACAATACCCTCTCACTTGCCCACTGTACCATCAGTCCGAGCATGACCGAAAGCTTTCGACTTCGTCCGAACCAAGAAGGTGTAGGCATCTCTGTACAAGGCATCATCCCAAAAGGAGAAGTCACCCTCTTCAAATGCGGTGGCGAATGCCTGGACGAATACTTCGTTTCATCCGGATACCTGACCGAGAACATAGATGAAGACAACGCTTACCGGACACAAATCAAAGTCAAGCTGAACAAGCCCGTACAGTATTTTCTGAACAACCCCTTAGGCAATCATCACATCTTGATTCGAGGAAATTACGAAAAGGAAATTTGCGAGTTTATGGAACAAAACCGCTGCACAGCTAGAGAATAAATTGACAGGCTGGAGATTCGTCTCCGGCCTGTCAATTTATAAGCCAATTACGTATCGTTATTCGAAATAAATAGTATCTTTGTAGGAATTTAGTCGGCTAACAATCTACAATATAGAACAAGGAGCCGTTTCACAGTATAAAAAATAACCCTAAGAAAGACTTAAAAAACGATGATGCATAATTGGTTTGAATGCAAAATACGTTACGAAAAAGTAGCCGAAAACGGCATGAACAAAAAAGTAACAGAACCCTATTTAGTTGATGCACTGAGTTTCACAGAAGCTGAATCACGTATTATAGAAGAAATCACCCCTTTCATCAGCGGTGAATTTACTGTTTCAGACATCAAGCGTGCCAACTACAGTGAACTCTTCCCTGCGGAAGAAGAAGCTGCCGATCGCTGGTTTAAATGCAAAATTTATTTCATCACTTTGGATGAAAAGAGCGGAGCTGAAAAGAAGACAGCGGCTAACATGCTGGTCCAAGCAGCCGACTTACGCGACGCAGTGAAAAAACTAGATGAAGGAATGAAAGGCACTATGGCCGATTACAGCATAGCATCCGTTGCTGAAACTGCAATCATGGATGTTTATCCTTATTCAGCAGAGCCAGATGTGAAACCCGAATTTCCTGGAGCAGCCAATAGCTAAATCTATTTCTTTAACGCCATGAATATACAAGAAAATTTAAAAGGAGTATTAAATGATTTGCCTACTCCCGTCCGATTAGTAGCCGTATCAAAGTTTCATCCATGTGAGGCTATTGAATCAGCCTATGCTGTAGGACAAAGAATTTTCGGAGAAAGCAAGGTGCAAGAACTTCAAGAGAAATACGAAGCTCTTCCCAAAGACATTGAATGGCATTTCATAGGCCATTTGCAAACAAACAAAGTAAAGTACATCGCACCCTATATTGCTATGATTCATGCCGTCGATTCTTTTAAGCTTCTAACAGAAATAAACAAACAAGCTGCAAAAGCCGGTCGAGTGATACCTTGTCTCCTGGAAATTCATATCGCTCAAGAAGACAGCAAATATGGATTTTCAATGGATGAATGCCGCAATATGTTAGCCACAAAAGAGTGGAAATCTTTAAAAAACATCTCAATAGCTGGCGTAATGGGCATGGCAACAAACACAAGCGATAACAGACAAGTCCAAAATGAATTTGAGACGCTGCATCGTTTCTTTCTTGAAACAAAAGAACAGTTTTTTCAAGAAGATGCCCATTTTAAAGAGATATCAATGGGAATGTCGCACGACTACAAACTGGCTATAAAGGCAGGCAGTACGTTAGTACGAGTAGGAAGCAAAATATTTGGAGAAAGAATTTACTAAATCAAATATCTATATGGCACAATTAACAACAACTTTTGCAGGTTTAAGTTTGAAGAACCCTATCATTATCAGCAGTTCCGGCTTGACCAATAGTATAGAAAAAATTAAGAAGCTTGAAGAAGCAGGTGCAGGAGCAGTCGTCCTCAAATCTGTTTTTGAAGAGCAGATCAACATGCATAGCGGACAGATGAACGGATACGGTTCACCCGAAGCTGACGATTATTTAGGAGCATACGTACGTTCTCACACCCTAAATGAACATATCGATTTAATCAAAGAAGCAAAAAAATGCTGCAAACTCCCTATCATAGCCAGTATAAACTGTTATTCCGACAGCGAATGGATTGACTTTGCAAAATTGATGGAAGAAGCTGGAGCCGACGCACTGGAATTGAACATCTTGTATTTGCAGACAGAAACTGATTATGAATACGGAAGTTTCGAGCATCGCCACATTGAAATTCTACAGCATATCAAGAAGGCTGTCAACCTCCCTATCATCATGAAGTTAGGAAGCAACCTTACCAACCCGATTGCTTTGATTAACCAACTGTACGCAAACGGAGCTGCAGCCGTTGTCTTGTTCAACCGCTTCTACCAGCCAGACATCAACATTGACAACATGAAGTTTACCAATACCAATGTGATGAGTTCTCCAAGTGATCTGGCCGACAAGATTCGTTGGACTGCTATCGCCTCAGCCAAAGTTCCAAGAATTGACTATGCAGTATCAGGCGGTGTACATTGCGGGAAAGGCCTTATCAAATCTCTATTGGCAGGAGCTTCCGCAACTGAGATCTGCAGTACCATCTATCAGAACGGTGCTGGCAAAATCAATGAAATGCTAAAAGAATTGACCCTTTGGATGGAAGAAAACGGTTACAACTCACTGGCAGAATTCAAAGGCAAAATGAATGCTTCCACTACAGGTTCAATCAACCCATTTGAACGTACACAATTCATGAAATATTACAGCAACCACGAAGAATAAAATCTTTCGGTTGAACAACAAAGGAAGCGTTTTGATAGAGATACATCGAAACGCTTTCTTATTTTCTAACGACAGAAATTTTACCATATCCGAAAAGGAAATCCACCCCATTAAGGTTCTTTCAAAGCAAAGAAGGCAGCTAAACCATCCTGAGACAATAAAGAGTACCGGTTTTTCGAGGTTTTTCTGCCCAATCAGTTGGTGAAATAAGAACAATATGGTATATTTGCACAATGCATATAGTTTTGTGCAAAACTAAAAAAAAGAATTATGGAAAAAAGTTTTTTGGCCCTTATAGAAAACAGTATCAAACAAAATTGGGATCTAGACGCTCTTACTGATTACAAAGGAGCAACCCTTCAATATAAGGACTTAGCTAGAAAAATAGAAAAGCTACACATTCTATTGGAAGAAAGCGGAGTAAAACCTGGTGATAAGGTTGCATTGTGCGGTCGAAATTGTTCCCACTGGGGAGTCGCTTTTTTGGCTATCCTTACTTATGGTGCTGTTGCGGTTCCAATTCTTCACGAATTTAAAGCAGATAACGTTCACCATCTTGTAAATCATTCGGATGCACGTATCCTCTTTGTAGGTGATGTAGCATGGGAAGGGCTGAATGAAGCAGCTATGCCTAATCTGGAAGGTATCATTCAGATGACAGACTTCACCTTGCTGGTATGCCGCAGTGAAAGACTAGCCTATGCACGCGAACACCTGAACGAAATGTTCGGTCACAAATACCCACGCAATTTCCGCAAGGAACACATCAACTACCGTCGCGAAGATCCGGAAGAGCTCGCACTGATAAACTATACATCCGGTACGACGAGCGGTTCGAAAGGGGTTATGCTTCCATACCGCGTTTTATGGTCAAACATAAAGTTCGCTTTCGAAGTATTGACTTTACATCCGGGAGAACACGTGATTTCGATGCTTCCGATGGCCCACATGTACGGTATGTCATTCGAGTTCCTTTTTGAAGTTTGCACAGGAGCCCATGTTTATTTCTTGACTCGTACACCTAGCCCTAAGATTATCTTCCAAGCTTTCGCCGATGTCAAGCCACGCGTTGTCGTTTCAGTGCCATTGATCATCGAAAAGATCATCAAGAAAAATGTATTGCCGAAATTGGAAACCTTGAAGATGAAAATTCTTCTGAAAGTTCCTATTGTCAGTGACAAGATCAAAGCTGCGGTGAGAGAACAAATGATCCAAGCCTTTGGAGGTAATTTCTATGAAGTCATCATTGGAGGTGCAGCCTTCAATCAAGATGTAGAGAAACTCCTAAAGAGCATCGACTTCCCATACACTGTAGGCTACGGAATGACTGAATGCGGTCCGATCATCGGATATGAAGACTGGAAAAGCTTCAAGCCAGGTTCATGCGGTAAAGCAGCTCCACGCATGGAGGTCAAGATTGACAGCGAAGACCCACAGAACATCGTAGGCGAGATTCTGACTCGCGGTGAAAATACAATGATTGGATATTTCAAGAACCCGGAAGCTACCAAACAGACCCTGGATGCCGACGGTTGGTTACATACAGGCGACTTGGGCGTCATGGATGCTGAAGGAAATATCTTTATCAAAGGAAGAAGCAAGAACATGCTGTTGGGACCTTCTGGACAGAACATCTATCCGGAAGAAATTGAAGACAAGTTGAACAACATGCCATTCGTCAACGAAAGCATCGTAATTCAACAGAACGGCAACAAACTGGTTGCTTTGATTTATCCTGATTTCGAAGCAGCTTACGCCCAACACTTGAGCGATGAAGACATCGAGAAAACCATGGAAGAAAACAGACAAGCCATCAACGTGGAACTTCCGGCCTACTCTCAGATTGCCAAAGTAAAAATTTATCCGGAAGAGTTTGAAAAGACTCCTAAGAAGAGTATCAAACGCTTCTTGTATCAAGACGTAAAATAATCTTTATGAATAAAAAGACTTATCAGAAGTCTATCACGTTGTTCTTGCTAGTACTCTTACTAGTGGGGACAACGTGTCCTATTTCTGCAAAAAAAAGAAAAGGTCTTCGAAAAGGACCTAACATCTCGTTGAACATCACCAACAAGAAGAAAAATCTTCCTAATACCTATTTTAATTTAGGTTTGGTAAGTAACTTCACAAACTTAGACGGATTTGGACTCAATGTAGTTTCCAGCATTGTTCACAGACAAGCCAATGGAGTTCAAGCTTCCGGCTTTCTCAACATTGCCGGCTTACGCAGTTCAGGACTTCAGGCAGCAGGGCTGGCCAACTTGAGCGGAATCAAAGCTCATGGATTCAGAGCTGCAGGATTACTGAACATCAGCGGAAGAAATTCTTACGGTGTACAAATTGCCGGTATAGGTAACGTAGCCGGTGAAAACCAACGTGGATTTCTGCTGTCAGGATTGATGAATCTCAGTTCCTGCGAGACTTCCGGATTACAGATTGCCGGCTTAGCCAATATCAGTGGAGAAAATCAAAAAGGAATCGCTTTAGCTGGCTTGATGAATGTAAACGGCAGCAATATGACCGGTGTGCAGCTAACTTCCCTTCTTAACGTGAGCGGGAAAGAGAACAAAGGCGTTCAGATTGCCGGTTTGGGCAATGTCACCGTGCAGAATAAAGGACTTCAACTAAGTGCCTTGGCTAATTACAGTGAAGAAAACAGAGGTGTACAGCTAAGTCTTGCCAACGTGTGCAACCAAAGCACTAAGGGCGTTCAAGTCGGTCTCTTCAATCTAAGTACCGACAGTTGTGCGCATCAAGTCGGTATCATCAACTTAAAGCCGACTACACGAGTACAACTGATTGTCTCTGGAGGAAATGCCAATCTTTTCAATCTGTCAGTCCGTTTCAAGAACCACCATGTGTTCACTCAGTTAGGAGGCGGTATACAGTATAAAGACTTTACAGACAAATTGTCCGTCAGTGCATTTTACCGTGCAGGACTCATATTCCCACTTATCACCAATCGGTTGGATATCAGTGGAGATTTAAGCTATTACCACATCGAAACCTTAGACAATAAAAAAATTGGCTGTCCAGCACGTCTATATGCCTTACAGCCAAGAATCAATCTCGAATATCATCCAATGAAAAAATTCGGAATATTTGTTTCAGGTGGATATGGTTGGACCAGAACATACAAAGGAAACCACAGTTTCCGAAACCAGCCCGTATTTGAAGCTGGAATCATACTTTTCTAATTAACTTATCAACCGTTCAAACTAGCAGAACGGACACGACTCAAAGTTTCCGGAGTCATCTGAAGGAACGAAGCGATGTAAATCAACGGAGCTCGTTTAAAGATCTCCGGATGCAATGAGAGCAATTTGGCATATCGTTCGTTTGCAGGTTCAAAGCGCAGTGTATCTGCCTTGACCTGAGATTCTATTAACGACATTTCGAAAATCTTACGGTAGAAGGTAGCTATTTCAAAATTCTCATTAGCCAAAGTTTCCATCTTATCCTTCGGCAGATACCATCCTTCAGTCAGCTCCAATGCCTCAATCATCAAACGGGTAGGCTGCTGTGAAAAATAACTCTCCAAGCACATCACCATTGAATCTTCATAACCGATATGTTCCGTCAAATCCTTTCCATGTTTGAAATAGAATTGACGCGTCATACCTTTTTCTATAAACAGAATAGATTGACACACCTCTCCTTCGTCAAGTATCCAGTCTCCCTTCTTAAATTTACAACGAACAATTACGTCAGCCAATGCATGCAAACTTTCCAAGTTCAATGAAGCATGCACACTGTCAGCCATTCTTTTGGCTATATCAACATTGGGTGTCATCATATATAATTTACTATTATCATTTAACTTTAATGCGATCAAATCCTTCTCCAAAGACACCGATTACAGCACTTTGAGAAACGAAAGCATTAGGGTCAATTTCTTTTATCAAACGAAAGATCGTAGTTGATTCACGTTTTTTCGCCAGAACGAACATCATCTTCACGTTATTCTTTGTGTAACATCCCACTCCGTCAATAAAGGTCACTCCACGATGCAGATCAAGATTGATCCGTTCACCGATTTCATTCGGTTTACTGGATATTATAAAGAACTGAACCGATTGGCGAGCACTATTGACGACCTGATCAAGGACAAAGCTGGAAATGAAGAGCACTACATACCCATAAACCACCTTTTCCCAATCGTGCAGAACCAAATAACTGGACGAGATGATAAAGACGTCACATATTAAAATCACTCTTCCTAAAGAGATGTCTCGATACTTATTGATGATGGCCGCTATAATATCCGTTCCACCGGTACTGCCATTTGCGGAAAATGCGATTCCAATTCCCCCTCCACAAAAAGAGGCACCTAAAACGCAAGCCATAAACGGCTGGTTGTCAATCAGCGATCCCGTCACAAGGTGCTGCATTATCGGCAAGGTCAAAGTCAATGTAGTGACAGCGAAAATTGTCTTTACACAAAATCGGAGTCCCAAAATCCGCAAAGCCAATATCAGCAATACGGCATTAATCATCACATACGTATATTGAACCGGAAATCCCGTAGCCCAATAAATGATAGAAGCAATACCTGGAACTGCCCCCGAAGGCAAGTTATTCGGCAATAAAAAGACAGTCCAGCCCACTGCATACATTATCATCCCCAAGGCTATCAGCAAATAATCCTTCGCCTCTCTAACAATCTGCAGCCTGTTTAAAGTATTCAATGACGTTTTCATTCTTTTCTTTTTAACAAACTATTCAAGTGCATATTAAATTTACGGCAAAAGTACAAAAAAAACAATTTTATAGCTCCATTACTACTAAAAGTTTTTGTACCTCCTCTTAAAGAATGAAAAAACGTAAAGTTTGAAAAACAAAAAGTATTGCACATGTTTAAAGTGCAATAATCTTTTTGTAATTTTGCCCCCAAATTACAGAAAGCCTTACAAAAGAGTTCTTTGATGAAAATAAGATGCCGTATCGTTTTGCTGTAACCGATATATTCTTCTCTAAAGAAGGGGAATTTACCATTCTAAATAGTAAAGAACCAATAAAAAAAGATCATTATTTAAATATAAGGTATTATGTCAAAATTAAGATTCAAAGTGGTAGAAGAAGCTTTCCACAAGAAGCCTGTCGACGTTCCTTCCCCCAATCAGCGTCCAAGTGAATACTTCGCCAAATACGTCTTCAATCGTGAAAAGATGTTCAAGTACCTCTCTAGCAAAGTTTACAACAAGTTGGTTGACGTAATCGACAACGGTGCAGCTTTAGACCGCAGCATAGCCAATGAAGTGGCTAACGGTATGAAGAAATGGGCCGTAGAACTGGGTGTTACTCACTACACACACTGGTTCCAGCCGCTTACAGAAGGTACTGCAGAAAAGCACGATGCTTTTGTTGAACACGACGGAAAAGGTGGCATGCTGGAGGAATTCTCAGGAAAGCTTTTAGTCCAACAAGAATCTGACGGTTCTTCTTTCCCTAACGGAGGAATACGTAATACATTTGAAGCACGCGGTTACAGTGCATGGGACCCTTCTTCTCCGGTATTTATCGTAGATGATACGTTGTGTATCCCTACCATCTTCATTGCCTACACCGGCGAAGCACTTGATTACAAAGCACCGCTTCTCCGCTCGCTTCAAGCTGTCAACAAAGCTGCCTTGGATGTAATGCAGTACTTTGACAGTTCGGTCAAGAAAATCATCACTTACTTAGGTTGGGAACAAGAATATTTTCTGGTCGATGAAGGACTTTATGCTGCCCGTCCAGATTTGCTGCTGACAGGCCGTACCCTGATGGGACATGAGGCTTCAAAGAACCAGCAGCTGGAAGACCATTATTTCGGTGCTATCCCAGCACGTGTCGCTGCCTTCATGAAGGATCTGGAAATCCAATCACTTGAATTGGGTATTCCTGTCAAGACCCGTCACAACGAGGTTGCTCCCAATCAGTTTGAATTGGCTCCTATCTATGAAGAGTGCAACTTGGCTGTCGACCATAACATGCTGGTCATGTCATTGATGCGTAAGATTGCTCGCAACCATGGATTCCGCGTATTGCTTCATGAAAAGCCTTTCAAAGGAATCAACGGTTCCGGCAAGCATAACAACTGGTCATTGGGTACAGACAACGGAACATTACTGATGGCCCCTGGCAAGACTTCTGAAGACAATCTTCGTTTCATCACTTTCGTTGTAAACTCACTGATGGCCGTATACCACCACAACGGATTATTGAAAGCTTCCATCATGAGCGCAACCAACGCACATCGTTTGGGTGCCCATGAAGCTCCTCCTGCCATCATTTCTTCTTTCTTGGGAAGCCATCTTAGCAGGGTGCTCGACCATCTGGAAGAAAGCACTGAAAACGACTTGTCTTCACTCGACGGCAAACAGGCCTTGCACTTGGATATCCCACAGATTCCTGAATTGTTTATTGACAATACCGACCGTAACCGTACTTCTCCATTTGCGTTTACCGGAAACCGCTTTGAATTCCGTGCTCCAGGTTCTGAAGCAAACTGTGCAAGTGCCATGATTGTACTGAACTCTGCAATGGCCGAACAGCTCACCACCTTCAAGAAAGACGTGGACGAAATGATTGCCAAAGGAGAAACGAAGGTTTCAGCCATCATCGCCGTATTGCGTCGCTATGTAAAAGAATGCAAACCTATCCGCTTTGACGGAAACGGATACAGCGAAGAGTGGAAACAGGAAGCACAACGTCGCGGACTTGACTGCGAAACCAGCTGCCCGGTTATCTTCGACAATTACCTAAAGCCTGAAAGCATCAACATGTTTGAATCAACCGGCGTAATGACCCGTAAGGAACTGGAAGCTCGTAACGAAGTGAAATGGGAAATGTACACCAAGAAAATTCAGATTGAAGCTCGCGTATTGGGCGACTTGGTCATGAATCACGTAGTACCAGTTGCCATCTCATACCAGGGCCGCTTGATTGACAATGCCTACAAGATGAAATCCTTGTTCTCTGAAGAAGAAGCTCATGCACTCTCTGCTGAGAACCTGACATTGATTAAAGAAATCGCACAACATACTGCCTTTATCAAGGAACATGTAGATAAGATGATTGAAGCCAGAAAGGTGGCCAACCGCATCACAAACATCCGTTCTCGTGCCATTGCTTATCATGACAATATCGCACCGATGCTCGAAGAAATCAGAGAGCACATCGACCAACTCGAATTGATCGTTGACGACCAGATGTGGACATTGCCGAAATATCGTGAACTGTTGTTCATCCGATAAGTTTTCGTTGGACGTTATTCGTTCCCTGAATAAATACTCAAGTGCCCTATTCCAAGCAATAGGGCACTTTTTTTGGCACTCAATCTGCTTTTATTGAAAGCAGGAAAAAGCGAAGAGGGTGTGTCAAATCACCTTTTTTTTAAAAAAGAGCGCTGTATAGCCGAACT
>JAHHQU010000037.1 GCA_020026225.1 Phocaeicola sp.
ACAAAAGAATCACTACGACTGTTGCTAAGGCTAAAGCTTTGAAGAAGTTCGTTGAGCCACTTATCACTAAGTCAAAAGAAGATACAACTAACTCACGTCGTGTTGTATTTAGTAACTTACAGGACAAGTTCGCTGTTTCTGAACTTTTCAAAGAAATCTCTGTAAAAGTTGCAGACCGTCCAGGTGGTTACACTCGTATCATTAAGACTGGTAACCGTTTGGGTGACAACGCAGAAATGTGTTTCATCGAATTGGTTGATTACAATGAGAACATGGCTAAGACAGCTGCTAAGAAAGCAACTCGTACTCGTCGTTCTAAGAAAACTGCAGCAACTACTGAAGCTCCTGTTGCAGAAGCTACTACAGAGGAAGCTCCTAAAGCTGAATAATTCTGTACCAACGCTATATATAAAATCCGAGACCCTAGGGCCTCGGATTTTTTTGTCTTGTTCTTTGCCTTCTAATCCTCTATCCTTATTTTTTCTTCTACGGCCATTACCTATTCCTCTTGTGGCTTTTCTGTGTATATCCGTTGACATTTACTTTAAAAGTGATTTTAGAATCCTTCATCCTTTTCTCGTTACGTTGAGGTAAAATATGTATTTTTGCATGCAAAATTTAATGTATTATGGTAGTAAACAAAAAGAATCCCTTCGCTTTTAAGGCGAAAGCATCTGCAAAAAAGAAGAGTGGCGGTAAACGAGTCGGTAAATCACGACCGGAAAAGGCCAATAACCAACTTAATAGAAGAGTTAAATAATTTGCTACGTGCGAATGCATCGTTTGATAGGACTCTTGATTTACGCTTCTCGTTCGCTCTGTGAGGCGTAATGTAGTTTGTACTATGGTTGTAAGTCTTTAACCTCTTTGAGCCTTCTAAGGCCGTAATAACATCGTTTTACCCCTCCCCTCGATAACGTGTCTGGTTTGATTATCGTACCCTTGTATTTGATGGCAGCGATGTTATGAGGAGTGCTGTTTATACACGCTTATATATATGATTGAACGCCCTTTCATTCGCTTTATAAAGCCAATGAAAGGGCGTTCAGTCTTATTTTTAATCTCTGTCCGTATCGAAAAGAGGAACCACTTCTCCTGAGTTCTTCCAAAAGGAATGCTTTCGTTTCAAGGAGACTCTTGATTAGCTAGCTTTCAACGAGTTCTCCCGTTCAGATAGCTTTCAGAAGAAGGGTTCCAATTTATCAATCAACGATGTATGTCACTCTGCTAAGATGTAGTCTAATTGTTTCTTCTCAAGGTTTGCACGTGCTACCTTAATTTTAACGGGATCTCCTAAACTGAATTTTTGGTGATGACGTCTTCCTATCAAGCAGTAATTCTTTTCATCGAATTCATAGTAGTCATTGCCTAAATCACGCATAGAAATCATGCCTTCGCATTTATTCTCATTGACTTCTACATAGAGTCCCCATTCCGTTACGCCGGAAATAACACCATCGAATACAGTACCGATATGTTCGCTCATGAATTCTACCTGCTTATACTTGATAGAAGCTCGTTCAGCACTGGCAGCAGTCTGTTCCATCGCTGAACTATGTTCACATAAGTTTTCATACTTATCGGCTTGTGCAGTACGTCCGCCGGCCAAATAACGGGTAAGCAAACGATGTACCATCAAGTCGGGATAACGGCGAATCGGTGAAGTAAAGTGCGTGTAATAATCAAAAGCCAATCCATAGTGCCCGATATTATAGATAGAATATCTGGCCTTCTGCATAGCTCTTAGAGAAACCGTTTCTACCAGATTCTGTTCCTTCTTTCCTTCAATGTCAGCCAAAAGTCGGTTGATAGATTTAGAAACCTCTATCTTGCTGCCACTTGTACGAATCTTATATCCGAATCGTGCGATAAACTGGCTCAGATTATCCAACTTGTCTGGGTCCGGCAAATCATGGATACGGTATGGGAATACTTTCGGCTTTTTATTCTTGGGAACCTTACCGATGTGTTCTGCTACCGTACGGTTTGCCAATAGCATGAATTCCTCAATCAGCTTGTTGGCTTCTTTCGACTCTTTGAAGTATACGCTTAAAGGCTTTCCGTTTTCGTCAATTTCAAATTTGACTTCTACACGGTCGAAATTGATGGCACCTGCAGCCAGACGTTTCTTGCGTAAGATTTGAGCCAGCTTATTCAGTTCAAGAACCTCTTCGCAATAGTCACCTTGCTGAGTCTCTATGATTTCTTGGGCTTCCTCGTATGCAAAGCGGCGATTGGATTTCACTACAGTATGTACGATTCGGTAGTCACGAACTTCAGCATTTTCATTCATGTCGAAAATTACCGAATAAGCCAGTTTTTCTTCATCTGGTCGAAGGGAACAGATAAAGTTGCACAAGCGTTCTGGCAACATAGGAATGGTACGATCGACCAAGTAAACGGAAGTAGCACGTTTGACAGCTTCCTTGTCGATTGCACTTCCTTCGTGTACATAATGCGATACATCGGCGATATGTACTCCGACTTCCCATAAACCTGATTTCAGTTTACGGATGGATAAGGCATCGTCAAAGTCTTTTGCATCCTTCGGGTCGATAGTAAAGGTAGTCACATCCCTGAAATCTTCACGCTCAGCGTAATCTTCCGGTGTAATCTCGCCCGATAATTTTTCAGCTGCAGCTTCAACCGATTGTGGATAAGTGTAAGGTAAGCCATATTCAGCAAGAATGGCATGCATTTCTGTATTGTTGTCACCGGCTTGTCCCAAGATGTCAATGACCTCTCCAAATGGGTTTTTAGCTTCTTCCGGCCATTCTGTAATCTTTACCACCGCTTTATCTCCATCCTTTCCACCCTTGAGCTTGTCTTTTGGAATGAAGATATCATTGGCCAAGGTATTTGTTTCAGTCAAGAGAAAAGCATAATTCTTGCTTACCTTCAATTTTCCAACGAAATTGGTGTTGGCTTTCTCTATGATTTCGATGACTTGCCCTTCCAAGCTACGTTTCTTGCATTTGGCACATAGTGCTATTTTCACTTTGTCATTGTTCATGGCATGGGCAGAATTACGTTCTGCAATAAAGATAGGTTCTCCACCTTCATCAGGAATAAAGCTGTTCTTGCCGTTACTCTTGCGGATAAAGGTACCTGTCATAATCTGTCCCTGCTCATTTAACTTGAAATGTCCTTTGTCTTCTAATATCAAGAAATTATCTTCCACCATCTCTTCAATGATGTCTGCACAGAGCATTTTCAGAGGGTGAGTAGTAAGCTTCAGTGTGAGATATAATTGTTTCAGGCTATAACTCTCGGTAGGGTTAAACTGAAATTGATTAATAATCATTTCGGCTAACTCTTTCTTCTTCATGCGTTTACCGCCTTTCTTTTCTTTCTTCTTTTTAGCCATGTCTATTTTTATTTTGTTCATTACTACAAAGTAAGCAAAATTAATGGAATAATCTATGAATTAGTGTTTTATTTTAAGCCTTTAAGCTAAAAAAACACTATCTTTGCCCTTTATTTTTGGAAGGAAATTACGAATTATGGAGAAAAAGATATTGGTGACCGGTGCAAGCGGTTTCATAGGAAGTTTCTTGGTAGAAGGGGGACTTGATAGAGGAATGCAGGTATGGGCTGGGGTTCGGAAGAGCAGCAGCCGCAAGTATTTGCAAGATTCCCGCATCCGTTTTGCAGAACTTGATTTTGCAGATTCCGTCCGTCTTGAAGAACAATTGGCTTCGCATAAGGCAGCACACGGTGGATGGGATTACATCATTCATTGTGCCGGCGTTACAAAATGTATCAATCGGGAGGGGTTTGATAAGGGGAATTATCAGGCGACTCGTCATTTC
Organism: Phocaeicola sp.; assembly: GCA_020026225.1. GTDB lineage: Bacteria > Bacteroidota > Bacteroidia > Bacteroidales > Bacteroidaceae > Phocaeicola. Next base: position 3,813 of record JAHHQU010000037.1, read on the forward strand.
ATTGATTCTTTGCAGAAGCTGGACATGGTGCCCAAGCAATTTCTCTATATCAGTTCGCTCAGTGTCTTTGGGCCGATTCGTGAAAAAGATTATACTCCGATTCTTGAAACCGACGTTCCGCAACCGAATACGGCATACGGAGTCAGCAAACTCCTTACGGAACAATATCTCTCTGGCTTGGAAGGTTTCCCTTATGTGATTTTCCGACCTACGGGTGTATATGGTCCAAGGGAGCGAGACTATTTTCTGATGGCTCAATCCATCAGTCGCCACGTAGATACGGCAGCGGGCTTCCGACGTCAGGACATAACCTTTGTATATGTAAAAGATCTGGTTCAGGCTATTTATTTGGCCATCGACAAGCAAGTGATTCGTCGTGCTTACTTTGTGAGTGATGGAAAGGTTTACAACAGTAAGGCTTTTTCTGATTTGATTCGTCAGGAATTGGGAAATCCGTGGCTGTTTCGCTTCACCTGTCCTTTGCTTCTCCTCAAATTCATTTCGTGGGTTGCCGAAGGAATCTCACACATCACAAAAAAGCCCAGTACGCTCAATAGTGATAAATACAAGATAATGAAACAGCGTAACTGGCAATGCGATATAACACCGTTGGTCAATGAACTTGGATATAAACCTCAATTCCCTCTTGAACGGGGTGTAAAAGAAATAATCACTTGGTATAAAAAAGAAGGATGGCTTTAAAAGAATTATTATTTAAACGAGTAGAAAGTGGGAAAGGACTCTTTGCCGTAGAAATCATCAGCCTCATTTATAGTGCTTTGACCACTGTAATGATTTTGTTCTTGTTTCCACGGATGGATCATCCGGGAATGATGATGTTGGAACGATTGGGTATCGTAATCATGACCTTTGCCCTGATTCTGCTCTATCAGGCAATGCCGTGTCGATTGACGGCTTTTCTACGAATGGTGGTGCAGATGTCTCTCCTTGCTTATTGGTATCCAGATACTTATGAATTTAATCGTCTGTTTCCTAATTTGGACCATTTGTTTGCCAGTGCCGAACAATTTTTGTTTCACTGTCAGCCGGCAGTGGAGTTCAGTAAGAATTGTCCCTCTATTTGGTTCAGTGAACCTTTTCACATGGGGTATTTCTTTTATTATCCGATGATGCTCATAGTGGTACTCTATTATTTCTTTAAGCGTTTCGAGTTGTTTGAAAAGATTAGCTTTGTATTGGTTACTTCTTTTTTCATCTACTACTTGTTCTATATAATGGTACCGGTTGCTGGCCCTCAGTTCTATTTCCCAGCCATAGGGATGGATAAGGTGAATGCCTGTATCTTCCCGGCTATAGGAGATTATTTCAATCATAATGGCATTCTTTTGCCCGGACCAGGCTTTGACCACGGATTCTTTTATAATCTGGTAGAGGCTTCTCAAGAAGTGGGTGAACGCCCGACGGCTGCTTTCCCAAGTTCGCATGTCGGCATTTCCACCATTGTAATGATTATGGCTTGGCGCGTCAGCAAAAAGTTGGCAGCAGTACTTTTCCCTTTTTATGCTTTACTTTGTTGCGCTACCGTTTATATTCAGGCACATTATCTGATTGATTCGATAACTGGATTCATCTCTGCCTTTTTGGTCTATTGGTTGGCTACAACCATGTATAAGAAATGGTTTATTACTCCAGCTTTCAAGTTGATGGGGTAAATAGACATAAAAACTCTGTAAAACAAAGACAATGAAGATTAGAAATATAGATTTGGGTAACCAGCCTATTCTGCTGGCCCCTATGGAAGATGTTACAGATCCTGCTTTTCGTCTCCTTTGCAAGGAATTCGGAGCTGATATGGTTTATACTGAATTCGTTTCAAGTGATGCATTGATTCGTTCGGTGGGAAAAACCATGTTGAAGTTGAATGTAAGTGATGAGGAGCGTCCGGTTGCTATCCAGATATACGGCAAGGACACGGATACCATGGTTGAAGCTGCACGAATCGTTGAGCAAGCCAAGCCCGATATCCTTGATTTGAATTTCGGTTGTCCGGTAAAGAGAGTTGCAGGAAAAGGAGCTGGTTCAGGAATGCTTCAGAATGTGCCGAAAATGTTAGAAATCACTCGTGCAGTGGTCGATGCCGTGAAGATACCTGTAACGGTGAAGACTCGTTTGGGATGGGATTCAGAACATAAGATTATTGTCGATCTGGCGGAGCAGTTGCAAGATTGTGGTATCGAGGCTTTGACGATTCATGGGCGTACTCGTGCACAGATGTATACGGGTGAGGCAGACTGGACTTTGATAGGCGAGGTAAAGAAGAATCCTCGCATACATATTCCAATCATTGGAAACGGTGATGTGACTACTCCTCAACGTGCAAAAGAGTGCTTTGATAAGTACGGTGTAGATGCAGTTATGATCGGTCGTGCTAGCTTCGGTCGTCCTTGGGTCTTCAAGGAAGTCAAGCATTACTTGGAGACGGGCGAGGAGTTGCCTCCTCTTTCTTTCAAATGGAAGATGGATGTGCTTCGTCGTGAAGTGGCCGATAGTGTAAAACTGTTGGATGAACGTCGTGGTATTTTGCATGTTCGTCGTCATTTGGCGGCTTCTCCATTGTTTAAAGGAATTCCTAATTTTAAGGAAACTCGCATATCTATGCTTCGGGCAGAAACGGTAGCTGATTTGAATGCTATTCTCGATCATATAGAGGAAACGTTTGGTCAGGAAGAGTCTATTTAAGGAATGACCTGTCGATACAAAACAAAGGCTGGATTCTCATGGAGAGTCCAGCCTTTGTTGTAAAGTTAAATGATGCAACTTGTTGTCGGCAATATGCTTTTTCATGAACCCTGTTTTTTTAGGGCGACACCTTTATATATAATAATAGCGATAAAGAAATTCTTAAGAACTTGGCTCTTGAGAATTTTCCTTATCGCCATTTGTTTGTAATAAGTTCAGGCTATATGTTTGCCATTCATCTTTCGGGTTATACGTATCAGCCGATACTTTACGAAAGTGTCATTCAGTCTTATTTTTCCATGTGATTCCAGCCCTGAGCTTTCAATTCCATTTCATTGCCATCACGAGTAACTAAAGCACAACCGAGTTCTGCTTTGGTGATATGGCCGATAATCTTGATATCCTTTATTTTGGAAATTTCCTCATGCTGAGTCAAAGGAACGGTGAACAACAATTCGTAATCCTCACCACCATTTAAAGCACAGGTGCTGAGATTCATATTGAATTCTTCAGCCATCACTGCAGTTTGATAGTCGATAGGGATACGTTCTTCGTATACACGGCAACCTACCTTGCTCTGTGAACAGATGTGCATCAATTCAGAAGAAAGGCCGTCTGAAATATCCATCATAGAGGTCGGTTTGATACCTGCTTTCGCCAGACTTTCTATGATGTCTTTACGAGCTTCAGGTTTTAAGAAACGTTCCAATAGATATTCTTTGCCGGCAAAGTCAGGTTGTACATCCTTTTCACCTTGGAAGACTGCCTTTTCACGTTCCATAAGTTGCAGACCCATATATGCAGCACCCAAATCACCGGATACACAAATCAAGTCGGTTTCTTTGGCTCCATTACGATAAACTACTTGTTTTTTATCTGCTGCACCGATGCATGTAATGGAAATGGCGAGTCCTGTAACGGATGCCGTTGTATCTCCTCCGATTAAGTCGACATGATGCAAGTCGCAAGCCAGTTTTACACCCTCATAGAAATCGTCCAAGTCTTCGATGCAGAAACGTTTAGAGATGGCAACGGACAAGGTTATCTGTTTAGGAGTACCGTTCATTGCATAGATATCTGAAAAGTTCACCATGGCTGCTTTGTAACCAAGGTGCTTCAGAGGAGTATATACTAAGTCGAAGTGTACTCCTTCCATCAGCAGATCGGTAGTTACCAATACTTGTTGGTCTTTAAACTCCAATACGGCTGCATCATCGCCTACGCCATATTTACTTTCTGTATTCTGTAGTTTGATCCCTTCTGTAAGATGTTTGATTAGTCCAAATTCTCCAAGGGTTGAAATTTCTGTTCTATTTCCTTCGTGCATTTTACGCTCTATTAATAAGTTCTCTCATGATAGTAGTCATACGAGGTTGTGCTTCATCGGCAGCCTTCTGTACTTCTTCGTGTGAAACTTCCACAATTTTTCCTTCTACGCCCAAGTCTGTGATTACGGATACGCCGAATACCTGAATGCCGCAATGGTTGGCAACGATAACTTCTGGTACAGTCGACATGCCTACGGCATCCGCTCCAAACACACTGAACATCTTATATTCAGCAGGAGTTTCAAAAGTTGGTCCTTGTGTTCCCAAGTAAACTCCTTCTTGTAATTTTATTCCTTTTTCTTCTGCTATCTTCTTGGCTTTGGCAATCAGTTCCTTTGAATAAGCTTCACTCATATCCGGGAATCGAGGTCCATAGTCGATATTTTTGCCACGCAACGGATGTTCTGGGAAGAAGTTGATATGATCGGTGATAATCATCAAGTCACCGATTTTGAAGTCAGGATTTGTACCTCCTGCAGCATTAGAAACAAATAAAGTCTTGATACCTAGTTCACGCATCACACGTACAGGGAAAGTTACTTCTTTCATAGAGTAACCTTCATAGAAATGGAAGCGTCCCTGCATGGCCATGATATCTTTGTTGCCCAACTTTCCAAATATCAATTTGCCGCTATGGCCTTCAACGGTAGAAATCGGGAAGTTTGGAATGTCAGAATAATTGATTTCATACTTTTCAGTGATTTCATGAGCCAAGCTGCCTAATCCAGTACCTAGAATGATGGCAGTTTCTGGGTGTGTGTGCATTTTAGCCCTTAGAAAGGAGGCTGTTTCTTGTATTTTTTCTAACATAATCTAGTATTTTGTTGTTGAATTTTTCTTCATCATTATTTAAAAACTTCACCTTAATAGGAAGAACGAAGCAGTGGTGTCTCAGTTCTTCGTCCATGAGAGGGTGGTCAATCAATCGGGCCGCATCTTTTTCGGTTGTCACAATCAGCCGCTGTCCTTCTGGAAGAATGTCGTATTCCTTATGGATGAGCTTGAAGTCGGCATCGGTAAAGTCGTGATGATCATCGAATGTAATCGGATGGATGCGTTCGGTGTATTTCGACAATTCTTCAATGATTGACACTGGAGAAGCAATCCCTGTAAGCAAGATGATTTCAATATCCTTAGGGAGCATTTTTAAAGCAAACCGTTCTTTCCGGTTGGACAATGCATATAAGTCATTGTACTCTAAAGAAGTGAAGAATAAGCTTTGGCTCGGAAGGGGAGACAACTTATTTTCAAATTGTCTGCTTTCCTCTAACGTCAAGTCGGCAGGACATTTGCTTACAATGAGGATATCGGCTCGTCTCTGTCCTTTTATAGGTTCTCTCAAGCGTCCGGCAGGGAGTAGCTTGTCTGAAAAAATCGGGCGATAGTAATTGATCAGCACAATATTAATGTCGGGCTTTACATAACGATGTTGGAATGCATCATCTAAAACAACTACTTCTACAGGAGGTTTGACTTCCTTCTGGAGCAGCTGTTCAATGCCTTCACATCGGTCGTTGTCTACCGCTACCGTAACTTTCGGATATTTTTTCCACATCTGATAGGGTTCGTCCCCGATGTCGGCAATCGTTGTCTTATCTTTTTCTGCACGTACAAATCCCTTTGATTTTCGTTTGTAGCCACGGCTTAGCACGGCCACCTGATAAGTATCTTTTAGAAGCTCTATCAAGTATTCCGTGTGTGGAGTTTTTCCGGTGCCACCCACAGAAATGTTCCCTACGCAGATTACTGGCAGGCCAAATTCCTTTGTCTTTAAGAATCCGCAGTCGAAAAGCCAATTCCTGAACCTTACGCCCCATCCGTAGAGCCATGAAAGCGGAAGGAGAAAGAAGTTGATTTTCGGTTGGTGGAAATCTCTGGATGTTGTACGTGTATTATTTGTCATCTTATGTTCATTTCAAACGGAAGTCGTGCCTGAACACGGTCCATGTTCTGTAAATTCTTTGCCCATTGGTAGATAGGATAGTAGCTGCCCAATGTTTCTTCTAATTGGGTGCGAATGTATCGTTCTGGCTTGGTAGTGTCCAGCAAGATAGAAATCATATCCTTTTGTTTAGGGTAAGAAAGGGTACGGTAACTGTCTAAGTTGGCACGTTTGGCTGCTTCTTTCAATGCTTCCTGAATACCTCCCAGTTCATCGACTAATTTTAAGTCTTTAGCCATTGTACCAGCCCATACTCTTCCTTCTGCTATTTTCTTTAATTGGTCTAAAGGCATTCTTCTGCCATCAGCACAACGTTGGGTGAACAATTCGTAACCGTTATTAATCATGTTTTGGATTAAGGCACGTTCGTCTTCGTTGAAGGGGCGGTCTATACGTCCCAAATCAGAAAGTTTGTTGGTTTTGACTCCATCAAGTGTGATTCCTAATTTTCCATTGATCAGTCCCGATGCGTCAGGAATCATGCCGAAAATACCGATAGAACCTGTCAGTGTGGTTGGCTCGGCCACAATCCAGTCGGCTGCACAAGAGATGTAGTAGCCTCCTGAAGCGGCATAGTCACCCATTGATACGACTACTGGCTTAGCTTCTTTCAAGAGTGTGACTTCACGCCATATTTGTTCAGAACCGTATGCGCTACCTCCAGGGGAATTGACGCGCAGTACTACGGCTTTGATATTTTTGTCTTCACGTAATTTGCGCAAGTCTTGAATGACCTTTTCTGAACGGATACCTTCATCCAGGGCAGAACTTCCCATATTGTCTATTTCACCGAATGCATAATAAATGGCGATGGTATTCTTTCCTGTATTGAGGTTTGTGGCTGGAACTTTCTTCATCTCAGGAACTGTAACAGTCGCCAGCTTGTCGCCGTTGCTCGTTCCTGTCAACATTTTCAAATAGGTCAGAACTTGGTCCTTATACATTAGCGTATCCACTAGACCGTTCTTCACATAAAGTTCTGCTTCTTGGAAATCCATATTGGTATCTGCCAGCTCGTTCAATTTTTCTTCTGAAATGTTTCTGGCTGTTGCTACGTCTTTTACCATCTGGCTCCAGAGAGAAGAAACGAAAGCTTTGGTTTGTTCTCGGTTGGCTGGACTCATTTCGGTAGCGATGAACGGTTCAACGGCCGATTTATAAGTTCCAACTCGGAAAATCTGCATTTCTACGCCGAATTTTTTCAAGACATCTTTTAAGAACAGGTTGTTTGCAGAAATACCGTGCCAAGATACGATACCGGATGGGTTCACGATAACCTTATCTGCTACAGAAGCCAGATAATAGGCTCCTTGTGAATAGTTGCCTCCGTATGCGATGATGAACTTATTGCTTTTCTTGAAATCGAGCAGTGCATTGCGGATTTCTTGAAGGGAAGCGGTACCGCAAGCGAACATGTCTGCGTCAATGTAAATACCTTTGATTTTATCGTTCGTTTCAGCTTTCTTAATGCTGTTCAAGATATCATCCAATCCCATTTTCTTGTCTCCTGTTGACAGGTACTCATCAATTGGGCTTTCTTCATAACGCTCTGTGATAGTGCCTTGCAAGTTGAGCATTAGTATCGATTTATCCTTTAATGTTACTTCTGTATCGGACGACATGACCATACCGACCAAGGACATTGTTCCGAAAATGAGCAGAATGAAGCCTGTGATCAAAAGTCCGACCACGGTGGCGAAAGTCATTTTAAGAAAGTCTTTCATTGTTACTTGATTTTATTGTTAATATTAAAAACAAAGTTATTTATTTTTGTGATAAAAACAAAAGATGTCCCTTTTTTATCAGAATGACAAGTAAACCTTTTCAGTATAAACAGTCTGTAGTTCAGTTGTCTGATTTTTTGTTAAAAACGTTAGCTAAACGGACTACCTGCATAGCTGTCTCCCGAAGGTTTTTAGCGGCTGTTTCGGGCTGCATCGCTTCTTTCAAGGTAAGTGGTTCTTGGGTAATTGATAGTACGCTTGCAAACCCGGCTTGGTTTAATGATTCCACGTCATTGACACTGCCTGCCAATAAAACCACAGGTATCTGATGAACTTGTGCACGTTGCAATACACCATACGGAACTTTTCCTCTGAGTGTCTGCTTGTCGGCTTTCCCTTCTCCGGTGATGACCAGATTAGCTCCATTCAATGCTTTCTCAAATCCGATGTTGTTTAGTACCAGGTCGATTCCTGGGGTTAAGTCCGCTTTGAAGAAAGCTGCCAAGGCACCACCTATACCTCCAGCTGCACCGGCACCGGGAAGTTGGCCGATGTCTTTTTGCGTTGTTCTTTTGATTTCTTCGGCATAGATGGACAGATTTTGGTCGAGTACTGCAACTTCTGCAGCATTGGCTCCTTTTTGAGGGGCAAAGATTTGGGATGCTCCTTGAGGACCATAAAAAGGATTGTCTACGTCGCATGCTACGGTAAAGTGAACTTCATTGATGAGGCTGTAGAAAGAATGGAGGTCGATACGGTGTATTTCATTCACTATTCCTCCGCAACCAGTAGGCAGAACTTCTCCTTTCGCATTGAAGAACGTGGCTCCCAAAGCTTGCATCATTCCCATGCCGGCATCATTGGTAGCACTTCCACCGATACCAATCAGCAGCTTCCTGTAGCCTTTCTGAAGGGCGTCCAAGATTAGTTCACCGGTGCCGTAGCTGGTTGTCTTCATCGGATTGCGTTCTTCAGGAGATAACAAAGGAAGTCCGCTTGCCTGTGCCATTTCGATGACAGCCGTTTCTCCATCACCTAATATGCCATAATGAGCGGGTAGCGGGCGCATCAGTGGGTCATGAACGATGGTTCTTATGTAAGTTCCCTTTGTACTTTCAACCATGACTTCAAGGAGTCCTTCACCTCCGTCGGAGATAGGAAGACAGAGAGTCTCGCAGGTTGGTTGTACTTGATGAATGCCTTCTGCTACTGATTCGGCTACTTGGTAAGAGCTGAGACATCCTTTAAACGAGTCTGTTATAATGACGATTTTTTTCATCTGAATACGACTTTCTACAAAAATAGGCGAATTAAATCGATACGCAAAATATGGAGATGATTTCTCAAATGTACCATGAAAGGCAGCCTTATTTAAGGTGTCTTCGTACGGAGAAATAAAAAACTCCTTTTGACTCATGAAGCGTTTTCGAGTCAAAAGGAGTTTCAGTGTTCTTATACTGGAGCGTATGAGCTTATCTCATATCTGTGTACTTGATTTCATCTTTGTCGGCATAGTTTAGGTTTTCACCTCCCATACCCCAGATGAATGAGTAGTTCTTTGTACCTGCAGCAGCGTGGATAGACCATTCAGGAGAAGTGATGGCTTGTTCGTTGTGCATCCATACAAGACGTTCTTCCTGAGGTTCACCCATCAAGTGGCAGATTGCATTTCCTTCTTCCAAGTTGAAGTAGAAGTAAGCTTCCATACGGCGTGTATGGGTGTGTGCTGGCATGGTATTCCAAACAGAACCGGCTTTCAGTTCAGTCAAGCCCATCTGCAACTGGTTAGTACCTCCTCCTTTGACGCGTTCCAACACTTTCTTTACAATCATCTGATTGACAACACGGTCGTTGCTGTCTTCCATCTTACCGTATTTATCAGAGATGGCGAAGGCATATTTTTTCTTGTCTGCGTTCTTGTCGAGTGTAATCAGCTGAGTGACGAATTCTTTATAGGCAGGAGTAGAGTTGATGTAGAATTTAGCAGGCTTCTGTGGGTCAACGCTTTTAAACGTTACTTCTTTCTTTCCGCAACCTACATACAATGCTTCTTTGTATTTCATAGGATATTCTTTGCCATCTACGGTGACGATTCCGTCACCACCTACGTTGATGACACCCAGTTCACGGCGGTCCAAGAAGTGTTCTGCCTTCAATTCATAGAAAGGATCCAGGCTCAAAACCTTGTTTACAGGCATTGCACCACCGTAAATCATACGTTCGTACAATGTGTAGGTCATGTTGATTTCGTCTGCCACCATGACTTTTTCCATGAGGAAAGAGCTGCGGAGACGTTCTGTGTCGTAATGCTTGACGTCTAAAGGATGGCAAGCTGTTTGTACTTTGTAATTTACCTGAGCGTTGCCTGCAATAGCAGCTGCGCCCATCATCAATGCAAGATCTAATTTTTTCATGTTCGTTGTTATTATTTGTTTTTATTTTCTTTCTGATAGTTAATGATGGCACGGCGGTTCAAGACCATCAAGAAGAGGGTGATGAGTACCAGAATGCCGGAACCTATCCATTTGAATGAATAAGTCAGGTGGAAGATAATCCAAGCCATTGGGCTGGAAGCGAAATCAAGTGCACCTCCGTCAAAGTTGGCTGGAATATTAACAGCTGCATCTTGTGTCTTTGCATATACGTCTTGTGCAGCTTGAGTGAAATAAGGAGCTAAGTCTGTTACAAAATACAAACCGATAGCCAATATTACAAACCCGATGATAAAGGTCTTCAATACATTTCCTTTGGTGATAGGTAGAATGAGCGGGAATACATAGAACATTCCGGCTAACGATGCCAACGGAAGGAACTGGTTCCCTGGAAGCACGACTGCCAGAAATAGAGTAGCAGGAATTAAAAGCAGTGATACCACCAGAGTAGCAGGGTGTCCGATAACCAAAGCAGGACTCATACCGATGTTTAATCCGACTGCTCCTTTGAATTTCTTGGCAATCAATTCACGGGTCGCGTCAGAAATCGGCTTCAAACCTTCAATGAACAGGCTGGTGATACGTGGTATCAATTCCATGACGGCTCCCATTTTGATACCAAGGCCCAGAATATAAGGTATTTTATCAACCAATTCTTGAGCGTTCTTGCATGAGAGTGCTCCGATAATGCATCCTACCAGAATTCCGAGGAATAAAGGTTCTCCTAATAAGCCGAATTTCTTCTTCATGCCTTCTGCGTCAATGTTCAACTTGTTGAATCCTGGAATCTTGTCTAAGAACTTGTTGATGATTATTGCAAAAGGAACGAATCCCTGGCAGAAAGGCTGAGGGATAGAAGTGCCGTCCATCTTATCATAGAATGCTTGGAAGTGGTCGGCTGTATAGTCGGCTAAAAGAAGGGTTAGAATGTAGCAGATAATCGCTGCAAAGAATCCCCAAAAGATATTTCCTGTAGCGAAATAGACCACAGCACCAATAAATGCGAAGTGCCAATAGTTCCATAAGTCGATATTGACTGTGCGGGTAGTTTTGGTAATCAGCATCAGAATGTTCACTCCCAGACAGACAGGGATGATGAAGGCTCCTACGGAAGTATTGTAAGCTACTGATGCAGCAGCAGGCCAACCCATATCGAAGACTTTGAGTTGTAGGTCATAGAGTTCCACCACTTTGCTGAGTGCCGGACCTAAACTGCTGGTAAGCAGGGAAGTGACTACTGAGAGTCCAACGAAACCGACACCTACCAGCAAACCGCTTTTCAGTGCTTTGCTGAACTTAATACCGATGCACACTCCTAAGATAGTGAAGATGATAGGCATCATTACGGCTGCGCCCAGGCCGATGATATAACTGAAAACAGCTTCCATTTTTTTCTTATTGTTCTTTATAGTAATGACTTTAATTAAGTCTGATTTTCAACGGATTTTTAATTTTTTGAGAGAAATCTGCCATGTAAGCATTCCAAGTTTCAAAGTCCTTTATGTCGGAACGGCTCCATCCAAATCCCCAATAATAGGTGAAGTCGCTGCCTGGAATGTATGTACTTTGAGCCAGTACATGTCCACGTGCATTGTTTCGTTCTTTCATTTCTTCTTCTGAGAAATAAACGACTTTTGTATCTTCGATAGCTTGGGGGAATGCGTGTCCCAAGAAGATTTCTCCTTGATCAGGTCCTGTAGTCGGATCTTGGTAAGCAATGATTCCCTTTTCTGTATCTTTAGCGATTAGGTCACTGTTTTTATGCAGTACAATTCCCGTGACGATAGGAGTTTCTTTCTTCAGATTTTTATAAGAAATTACGGTACGGTTCAAGTGAGAACCGGCATCCAATGTGATGGTTCGAGTTTCTATGACTTCGTTGCCTTGAACATTCAGTGGGGTGAATACCAAGCGTGCAGTGAAGCGTAGAGGTCCGTTATCCAGGAGTTCACAGGTCTTGTAACACCAAGGGTAAACGATTTTTCCTTCATCGATTAATGCTGCTACACCTGCGCCGAGAGTAGGTCCTACTGCATAGCAGTCCATGCCAAATCCTTTGTCGTAATGGTAACAGATCTTTTTCAACCAAGCGTTTGCAGCTTCTTTATCGGTCTTTTTAAGTTCCCTGAATTTTTCCCAACATTTCGGGTCTGTTTCTGTTGCATACAGTTTTTCAAGAACCGGAGCTGTTGTGCCTCTTTTGGTGAACAGGTCGTAACCGAAACCGCGTTCTCCCTTTTTTTGAAGACTGGGGCCATAGGCTCTGAAACCTACCAAATCATTTTCCCAGGCAAGGTCGTCATATCTTTCCGGATACAATTTTCCACATGCTTTTACATCAAACGGTGCAGGTTTCCCTTTGTGAATGTTGAAAGTTGTATTTCCCTCTGCTTTTACAGATGCTTGAAAGATTACTTTTTGATTGTAGGTAAGTTGGTAAGGAATTTCTTTTCCTTCAAAGTCTTCAATGATAAATGTTTCTTCTTTCGAAAGATTCAGGTCCTGAATGACGTCTTGCAGGTCAATTTCCACCATCTCATTGCTTCTGTCTATGTTTAAAGTATTCGATACTTCAATCGTTAAACTTTTGTTGCAGGCAGTCAAGAGTGGTAACAAGAACGAGGCGATAATGAACAGTCTTTTCATTTGTGAGTTTGTTTTTTAAGTAAGGGCAGGCCAAAGGCATGCCCTTACCTTTATTTTTTATTTAGGCTGTTTGCCGATATAAGCCAAGATACCACCGTCTACATATAGAATGTGACCGTTAACTGCATTTGAAGCTTCTGAAGCCAAGAATACAGCAGGACCGGTCAACTCTTGTGGGTCTAACCAGCGGCCGGCTGGAGTCTTTGCACAGATGAAAGTGTCAAATGGATGGCGGCTGCCGTCAGGCTGAATTTCACGCAACGGAGCAGTTTGTGGAGTTGCAATGTAACCTGGGCCGATGCCGTTACACTGAATATTGTATTCTCCATATTCAGAACAGATGTTGCGGGTTAACATCTTCAAACCACCTTTGGCTGCTGCATACGCTGAAACTGTCTCGCGACCCAATTCAGACATCATAGAACAGATGTTGATGATTTTACCTGAGCGTCTTTTCATCATGGTAGGAAGAACTGCTTTTGCTACGATAAATGGAGCATTTAAGTCGATGTCAATCACTCTGCGGAAATCTGCAGCTTCCATTTCGTGCATTGGAACACGGCGGATGATACCGGCATTGTTTACCAAAATATCGATAGCACCGACTTCTTCAGTGATTTGAGCTACCATGGCTTGTACAGCTTCTTCGTTTGTAACGTCGCATACATAGCCATGCACTTTGATTCCTTTTTCGGCATAAGAAGCAAGTCCTTTGTCTACTAATTCCTGATTGATATCGTTAAAGCAAATAGTAGCTCCTTGTTCTGCGAACGCTGATGCAATGGCAAAGCCAATGCCATAAGATGCACCTGTTACGAGTGCAACTTTTCCTTCTAAAGAGAAGTTTAAAAATTTATTCATGATAATATGGTTATTGATTAAACATTTTCATAGTAAATAAAGAAACGTGGACAGCTAAAGCGTATGCTGTTTCTCATTAACAGGCCTGATTGTTCTTCAGAAAGTTTCCAATTCTTAAACGCAAAGTTAAATGTTATAACCTGTATTAGGGTATGACATTTTTCTATATTTTTATCATTATTCTCCAACGGGGATGAATGCCATTGATGAATAATGGAGGAACTCTTTGGAACTCTTAGCCTGTTAAAGGAGGGCTAAATCTTTGAAAACATTAACGGTAGCTTATCATATCAGATAATATATTTTCTTTATACCAGGGGTCTTCAATTCGCTTCAGTTCTTTGCCAAGTAGGTCTAACAGTTCTTTTGCAACTTGGGGGTGTTTATCCAAACGTAGGTTGCGCAACTGGTAGGGGTCCTTTTCGTCATGGAAGAATTGAACTTTCTCCAATTGCTTGTCTCTGTTGATGTACAGAGCAAGAGTGTATGCATGTGTCTTGATTCCACGTCCTAAAGGGAAGTAGGAAATTACTTTGCCGTCCTTGTCTTTTTCTCCATCTGTATTTTTGATGTATAAGGCACCCTGAGGTCTTGTGACCTTTTGTGTCTTCTCTTCTTTTAGAATGGAAGCGTAGTTATAGCCTTGTACCGTTTTAGGAATGTTGTTCTGCAGATTGGCCATCCCTAACATGGTGGGCATGATGTCGGGTGTAGAAAGCATGATGTTGTCGGTCCTTGGACGAATATGCTCAGGATACCGAATGATGAAAGGAACATTCATGGCTTCTGTATAGGGAGAGTTTTTGGCATCCTTGGTAGAATGACTGCACATGGTTTCTCCGTGGTCGGAACTGAATACGACAATGGTATTCTTATCCAAATCCAACTCTTTCAGGCAATCCAATATCATTCCGAAGGCACGGTCTACTCCTGTGACGGATGCAAAGTAGAATCTTGCAGAATTTGCCTTCTTCATGCTTTTGTCTGCATTGGGTCGAATGAGCAGGCTGTCAATCGGAAGGTCTTTGTATAGATTATAGTCCTCTTCCATGCAGTCGTTTAAGGAACGATAAGGACTGTGTGGAGGATTCATGCCGACCATGATGAAAAATGGCTTCTGTGTATCTCGTTGTTGGTGTTCATTCTTCAGATAAGAAATAACTTGCTTGGCTTCGTGAAGAGGTGACCACTCTTTAGGCTTGTGAATATTGCCTTCAGTATCCCAGTAATGTGGATTCTTATGTTCGTCAAATGTGCCGTAAGAATACCAATAGTCGAAACCGTGACGTCTTTCTTTTGGGGTATATGCATCCCATACCACCTTGTTCTTGTCTACGTATTCTCCCGGATGTTGGGGATTGTTGCGTGTAGGGTGGTCAGTGTGTAGCTTTCCAAAATAAGCACATTCATAGCCATTCTTATGAAATACGTCGCTCATGCACTCTACGTCGTTTCGCAAGTTGCTTATCGGACGATTGGAATTGCAGTTGATGGGAATTCCACTTTTGTTGGGATACATTCCAGTCATTAATGCACCCCAGTGCGGACTGCTTAAAGGACAGTTGCTTATAGCATGCGTTAATACTAGAGACTCATGAGCAAATGAATCAATGTTGGGGGTGTGAACAGGATCTCCTTTGATGCCTTCTTTCTGAAATGTAGGGTCGTTCCAAAACCCCATGGCCATATTGCGATATTGGTCAGGAAAGATGTAAATGACATTGGGCACTTCTTTTACCGTTTCTTTTGCAGTCCCTTTTGCTCCAATGCAAGAACTCATTAACCCTGCGGTCAGACTTATTAAGGGGATAATCTGGTTTTTCATATTAATAACATTTTCTTGGTTGAATACCAACTAACTATGCAAAGATAGTAAATTTTGTAAAAAGAGTCTTGCTGTTTGTTTTAATAAAGGAAATTCTGAGGTAAAGGGATGAGGCTGGCAGGAGGAATGGACTGATATAAAAAGAAAGATCGGTTGAAAGATTTTTAAGATGGCCTGTTTCTGGATTTCTTTCTATTATCTACCTTTGCGGCTGACTATATAAACTTTAATTTAAAACGATTAAGAAAGAATATATGTTTGTTGTAATAGGATTGATGTTGTCAGGGATGCTTGTTGGTTTCATGCTCCGTTCTCGGAAACGCTTGGGAATGAATAAGATAATTACTCTGCTGATATGGATGTTATTGTTTCTTTTGGGGAATGAAGTGGGGGGAAACCGACGGATTATTGAAAGTTTAGGAACTCTTGGAATGGAGGCGGTTTTGATAACGCTTTCCGCTGTGATGGGAAGTTGTTTGGCTGCTTGGGGACTATGGAGCATCCTTTATAAAAAGAGGGGAGGGCAGTCAGATGAAAGGTAGTTTGATTATTTTGGCCTTTTTCTTGGTAGGTATATGTTGCGGACTCTTTCAGTTGCTTCCTTCCGGTATCGCGCAGTCGGATATTAGTTTTTATACGCTTTGTGCCTTGATGTTTAGTGTAGGAATTAGTATAGGCAATGATCCTCAGACTATTCGAAATTTTCGCTCGTTGAATCCTAAACTGATTTTTCTGCCTGTTCTCACAATTGCTGGAACCCTTTCTGGTTCGGCGTTGGTGTCTTTCGTTATTGATGGTCGCTCGGCTGTGGATTGTATGGCAGTCGGTTCTGGATTCGGTTACTATTCTCTCTCCAGTATTTTTATTACGGAGTATAAGGGGGCGGAGTTGGGTACGGTAGCCTTATTGTCGAATATTACTCGTGAAATCTTGACTTTGCTGGCAGCACCTTTATTGGTTCGATGGTTTGGTAACCTTGCTCCGATTTCGGCAGGGGGTGCTACGACAATGGATACTACTTTGCCTATTATTACGCAATGTGCCGGGCAGGAATTTGTAATTGTATCAGTTTTTCATGGCTTTATCGTTGATTTTTCTGTTCCGTTTTTGGTAACCTTCTTTTGTTCCTTGTAAAGGGTCTGTTTCAAGTTGTTGCTTTGATGCTTGAAGGAATGTGTATGGCTTTTTACTTCAAGGACGATATCGGTAAAAAGAGATACAACGAGAACTTGTCTATTGACCTTGGAGATGATTTTCGCGGGTACTTTTAGGTGCTTTTTTATACTAGTGTAATTCGTTGGTAATCAGTTATATACAAAAGCGTCTAAAACGACCTGTCGTTTTAATGAAAACATCAAGTCGTTTTTAAAAAATGACAGGTCGTTTTAGGTAAAACGTCAAGTCGTATTTTTTTTCTTTCTCGGCAGATTGAATAAAATGCCTATTGGATGATATTGGTGGATGTATGATTTGCTAAACAAAAAGACGGGGGTGACGAAGTGTATTAGATGGCTCTTTTCTTTTATGTATAGTGCAAAGCTTAAGAGATCTTATATTTTGTAGGAGGGGGAGGACGCTCAAAGACAGTGAATGGAACGCCTGTTTGTAGATAGAGTTGTACTTCGTTGTTGGGAATTATATGGTGTGAGGAAGAATTTATAGAAGAAAAGATGGGATGAGATTGCCTCTTTATAATACGCGCGTGCGAATAGAATTAGGTGTAGCTGCTTCTAATAATAAAATCTTCTTCTGAAAAATATGTTTTATAATATATCAGATTATCAGATAGTTAGCTATAATATGAGAAAAAATATTGAAAAAAAGTTTGCATAAACTTGCAGTTGTGAGAAAACTGCGTACCTTTGCATCCGCTTTCGAGAGGGAAACGCATTGAAGAATATGACATTCTGAAACAGAGTTAAGATTTGTTTTTGAATCACTCAAAAAAAACTTTTTTTTAAAAATCTTTTTGAAAAGTTTGGCGGTTTAAAAATTTTGACTTATCTTTGCAAACGCTTTCCAATTAGAAAGCCACTCAAAAAAGAGTTCTTTGAAAGACTTTAGATAAACAAACAAATTG
>JAHHQU010000038.1 GCA_020026225.1 Phocaeicola sp.
CTTTTTAGAATCGCTAAGCTATATGGCTATCCCCATTGATTATCTACTGAGCCATTTTCCATCCAACCGACATAATCAAGCTTAGAACACCTTTCACTATGGGTTCTATTTTTTACTTTTTTTGATACTTGAAATAGGTCTATGTCGCGTTTTTTTCGTAACTTTGAACGTTTTAAAATAGAACTAAGAAAATGAGTGAAGAACTGACATCAAATAGCAGCAACAATTACTCGGCAAGCAGTATCCAGGTTCTGGAAGGACTCGAAGCCGTACGTAAACGTCCTGCCATGTATATCGGCGATATCAGCGAAAAAGGCTTACACCACTTGGTATATGAAGTGGTAGACAACTCTATAGACGAAGCCTTGGCCGGTTTTTGTAACCATATAGAAGTAACGATCAATGAAGATAACTCCATTACCGTACAAGATAACGGACGTGGTATTCCTGTAGACTATCATCCAAAAGAAAAAAAATCTGCATTGGAAGTCGTAATGACTGTACTCCATGCCGGTGGTAAATTCGACAAGGGTTCTTATAAAGTATCTGGCGGTTTACACGGTGTCGGTGTATCGTGCGTGAACGCTCTTTCAAGTCACATGACAACCAACGTATTCCGCAACGGTAAGATTTATCAGCAGGAATATGAATATGGAAAGCCCATTTATCCAGTAAAGGAAGTGGGAACAACCGATATAACAGGTACCAAACAAACATTCCATCCAGATGCAGATATCTTCACTGTAACAGAATACAAGTATAGCATCCTTCAGGCTCGTATGCGCGAATTAGCCTACTTGAATAAAGGAATTACCATTACTCTCTGTGATAAGCGTGTAATAAACGAAGATGGAAGCTACAAAAAAGAAGTATTCCACTCTGAAGAAGGTGTGAAAGAATTCGTTCGCTTCTTGAATTCAAACAACACCCCGCTTATTGATGATGTCATCTATCTGAACACAGAAAAACAAGGTGTACCTATTGAATGTGCAATCATGTACAATACTGGGTTCCGTGAAAATCTGCATTCATATGTCAACAACATCAATACAATAGAAGGCGGTACACACGAAGGTGGTTTCCGTGCTGCGCTGACACGTGTATTGAAAAAATACGCTGAAGAAAGCAAAGCTTTGGAAAAAGCCAAGGTTGAAATCTCAGGTGAAGACTTCCGTGAAGGGTTGATCGCTGTCATTTCTGTAAAAGTTTCTGAACCTCAGTTTGAAGGACAGACCAAGACCAAGTTAGGTAACAGCGAAGTCAGCGGTGCAGTAAATCAAGCTGTAGGAGAAGCATTGACCTATTATTTGGAAGAGCACCCTAAAGAAGCTAAAATAATTGTAGACAAGGTTGTCTTGGCAGCGACTGCTCGTGTAGCTGCACGAAAAGCACGTGAATCTGTTCAACGAAAGAGTCCGATGGGTGGTGGCGGTCTGCCAGGTAAATTGGCCGATTGCTCTAGCCGTACAGCTGAAGAATGTGAATTGTTCCTTGTCGAGGGTGATTCTGCGGGTGGTTCAGCAAAACAAGGCCGTAGCCGTCAGTTCCAAGCTATCCTTCCACTTCGCGGTAAGATTCTGAATGTAGAAAAAGCCATGTGGCACAAAGCTTTCGAAAGTGAAGAGGTAAACAATATTATCCAAGCATTGGGCATTAGATTCGGTGTAGAAGGAGAAGAAGACAGCAAGAAAGCAAATATCGACAAGTTGCGTTATCATAAGGTAATCATCATGACCGATGCCGATGTCGATGGTTCTCACATCGACACACTGATTATGACTCTATTCTACCGTTATATGCCAGAAGTGATTCAAGGCGGACACTTGTACATCGCTACTCCTCCTCTCTACAAATGTACGAAAGGAAAGATCAGTGAATATTGTTACACAGAAGAAGCTCGTCAGGAATTCATCTTGAAATATGGAGACGGAAGTGAACAAGGAATTCACACTCAGCGATACAAAGGTTTGGGTGAAATGAACCCTGAACAACTTTGGGAAACGACTATGAATCCTGAAACTCGTATCTTGAAACAGGTACAAATTGAAAATGCTGCTGATGCGGATTACATTTTCTCTATGTTAATGGGAGATGATGTAGCTCCACGACGCGAATTTATTGAAAGCAACGCGACTTATGCAAGCATTGATGCTTAAGCATAGGTTGTATTTATAAATCATCATTTTTATTACTCCTCACATCTTACATGAGGAAAGCCTCGGATTCTTTTAGATTCCGGGGCTTTTTTATTTTCCAAATTCCAGACACATTTCCCTATCTGTTCTGACGAATCTCACCTAAAATGATTACATTTGAAAGAAAATTTGAAATCTAATACCTGAATATATGAAACTAACTTTCCGCATTCAGTACCGTACCGTATGGGGAGAACACTTACGCGTCATTCTCAACGGTGACGAAGAAAATGCTTTCGCCTTGTTTACACGCGACGGCAACGAATGGCAAGGAGCCTGTGACTACCAACTTCCTGCAGGCACCAACTACATAGAATACAGATATTGTGTATTCCGCAACTCAGACTGCATACGCAAAGAACTGGGAGCTATCCCACACCTATTTTATATCGGAAATGCACAACAAAGTCATTATATCATGGACGACTGCTGGCGCGATCTACCTACAGATGATTATAAGTATAGTTCGGCCTTCAACAGTCCGCATCCACTCTCAGAACCCAAACGAATTTCCAACGGAGCTGGCACGTGCATTACATTCCGTGCATTATGTCCAGGATTAAGTAATAAGGACCAGGAGCTGGGAATTATTGGAAGTTGTGAAGCCCTAGGGAAATGGGAATATTACCGACCCTTACGCATGAGCGAAGTACGTCCAAACGTATGGCATCTCACCATAAATGCATCCACTTTGGAGCATCCTTTTGAATATAAATTCGTTGCAATTAATTCCAAAACAGGAGCAGTGGAAGAATGGGAAAAACATCCCAATCGCTCGCTGCATACCCAACCCCTGCTAAGAGGAGAAACTTATTTACCCCACGAAACTGAAGTGTTTTTTGACCTTCCAGAACGTAAGATTGCAGGAACAGCCATTCCGGTATTCTCCATCCGCTCTGAGGGGAGTTGTGGCATAGGTGATTTCGGTGACTTGATACATCTTATTGACTGGGCTGTAAAGACCCACCAAAAAGCCATTCAGATCCTTCCTATCAACGACACCACCATGACTCATACATGGAAAGATTCGTATCCATACAACAGCATCTCCATTTATGCTTTTAATCCGATTTATATCGATTTACGACAATTGCCTCGATTGGAAGACGATGAAGAAGCAAAAAAATTTGAAGAAGAACGTGTTCGTCTCAACGAATTACCGGCCGTTGACTATGAGGGCGTAAATAAGATGAAATGGAATTACTTGAAGAAACTGTACGCACAAGAAGGAACCAAGACTCTTCAGTCAGCAGAGTTCAATTCGTTCTACGAAAAGAATGAACATTGGCTGAAACCGTATGCCGTTTTCTGTTATTTACGGGATAAATTCCATACTTCTGATTTTAACTCTTGGCCGGAATACAACGTGTACAAAAAGGAAGAAATCGACTTGCTTTATGAACCGGACAGTCCGTCACGAACATTCATTCTCTTTTATTGCTATCTGCAATACATCCTCCATGTCCAACTGCTTAAGGCAGCCAATCATGCCCGTAAGGAAGGAGTTATTCTGAAAGGAGATATTCCTATCGGAATCAGCCGATGCAGTGTAGAAGCCTGGGTAGAGCCTTATTACTTCAATATGAATGGTCAGGCAGGTGCCCCACCCGATGCTTTTTCTACGAAGGGACAAAACTGGGGTTTCCCTACCTATAATTGGGATGTGATGGAAAAAGACAACTATCTTTGGTGGAGAAGAAGACTTTCAAAGATGTCAGAATATTTTACAGCTTATCGCATCGACCACATTTTAGGATTCTTCCGCATTTGGGAAATTCCGATTCATAGCGTACACGGAATTTTAGGACAATTCAACCCTTCCATGCCGATGACGGTGGATGAAATAAAGAGCTTCGGGCTTAACTTCCGAGAAGACGAGATGACAACTCCTTACATCAGCGAATACATGATCAATACGATATTCGGTGAAAAAAGTGAAGAGGTAAAAAAGATCTTTGTACGGCCTAAAGGAAAAGACTTGTATGAGATGTGCCCTGAATTTGATACACAACGCAAGGTAGAAGCCTATTTTATCGACAAGACGGATGAAGAAAGTCTGAAGTATAAGGAGAACCTATACAACTTAATCAGTGATGTTTTATTTATTGCAGACCGTAATGATCCTACTCGTTACCATCCTCGCATCGCCGTGCAGAATGATTACGTATACAAGCAGTTAAACTGGTTAGAACAACAAGCTTTCAATAACTTGTATAATCATTACTACTATCAACGCCACAACGAGTTTTGGTATAAAGAAGCCATGAAGAAATTACCCGTTCTTACTCAGTCTACTCGAATGCTAGTATGCGGTGAAGATTTAGGTATGGTGCCCGATTGTGTTCCTTGGGTTATGAAACAATTGCAGATTCTTTCCTTGGAAATCCAACGCATGCCCAAAGATTCGAACCAAGAATTTGGTCATGTATACGCATACCCCAAACAATCCGTATGTTCAACGGGTACCCATGATATGAGTACACTGCGTGGCTGGTGGGAAGAAAACCAAGGAATGACTGCCGACTTCTATCACTATGAGCTAGGACATTGGGGTGAAATACCTCAACATGCTCCAGGTTGGCTTTGCAAAGAAATTATAGGGATGCATCTGAATAGTCCTTCACTTCTATGCATTCTACCATGGCAAGATTGGACATCTATGGAAGACAAACTTCGTACTTCCGACACATCAACGGAACGTATCAACGTTCCTGCCAATCCCAATAACTATTGGCAATGGCGCATGCACATTACTTTAGAGGAGTTGATGAAACATTCAAAATTTAATGAAGAGATCAGCAGAATGATTGATGAAAGCAATAGATAACTAAAGCTTCATACCACATGCAGGAGTCATAAAAAAAGGCTGTCTGGAGATGAATAAAATCATTTCTAGACAGCCTTTTTTTATGACTCCTGTAGAAATCCTTATCTCAATAAAAGGACTTTTTAAAAGAGCCGTCTGTTAAACAGACAGCTCTTTTAGAGATTATTATTTGATTTCAATAGGAACTTCCAATGACTGGATTGATATACCGCTAGTAGTTGCCTCAACTTTACCTACAGCATCTTTAAAGCGACCACCTTCAGAAGTTTCAGAACCGTTCAGTTTATAATAAAGTTCCAAGCCTTCAGATTTAGGATCTACGGTATACATATTCTGTTTCAACTGATTTTCAGTACGAGCTACACTCCATACACGAACCTCACTCATCATACCGAAGAATGGACGTTCACCCCACTGGAATCCATAAACTTTACCAATATAGAAACCTACACCGTAATTAGGATCGAAACCAGGGATAGCCCAAGCTGATTCAGCCCACTTATTACCATTTACATAGATACCTGTCTTACCTGAACCTTGATCGTAAGTTACAGCTACATGATACCAAGTTTTAGCTTTAAGTGGTTCTTTCACATTATAATGTTGGTTACCAGCTATCTCAATAATGTCTCTAGGAGTTGTACCACCACCAGCATCACCGATACGCAAAATCATGATACCTTCATTACCCATAACGGTATTATTATTACCAAAATGGTCAACATAAAGAAGAGCTTCATAAGTAAATGACTGGAAATAAGTACCTACAGGGAACTTAACTGATATGTAGTCACTATAGAACTGACCAGCCTTAGTTATTCTAACAGGTTTCTTAATAAAGAAATAGGCGATATCACCACCCGGGGTTGTAGGAACTGAAGACTGTATGCTGATAGGTAAAACATAAGATTTACCTTCTTCCATTGAACTTAAATTAGAGAACTCAAGCTGTACCTTTTCTGCATACAAAGAGCCACTTGGAATAGTAGCTGAAGATGAGCTCAAACTAACGTTGTTCGTATCAAACATTACATAATTGGTACCGTATTTCGCATTGTATTCGCTAATATAAGAAGCATCAGCAACATGATAAGTAACGGAAGCGTCCGATGAAATTGCTGAAGTCAAACGAGAAGTAAGTTCGAAAGACATTACATCACCGTCCTCTACGGTTAGGTTGTATTCTTTATTTTCAAAATAAACCTTTGGCTCCAATAAATCTTCTACAGAATCATTGCATGCCCCAAGGAGCAATGAAGTAATTCCTAGAGCCAAACTTTTAAATATATATTTGTTCATAGTCTTTTGTTTTACAGTTTGTTTTAATTATAGTAAAAAACGACTCATTCTTGGGTTGTTTTTGTTGCAGGTTCACCTTCAGTCTGCCCATGTTGAGTCTTCCACTCATTGAACACCTTCTGGTTAATCTGAATGGCCTGACGCATCCATTTGTAATCAGGAGTATTGTCATAGTCATTATCAACACGGTATGCACCTACTCCTCCCTTATAACCATTACTAGGCATAACACCAGCTTGACGTAATAAAGTTCCACCTGTTTTCGCGGATGATTCAAAGTTTTCAGTCGTAATTATCATTCTTGGATCTGCATATCCATCCAAATTAGGAACACGACCATAGGATTGTATTATATAATAATCCACATAACCTTCTAGATCTCTAACTAGACCACCAAAATGTCCATCAATACAAATCAACTTATGTCCTTTGCCTTCTGGGTCGCTCTTAGGGCCAATATATTTGTTCATTTCTTTCACAAGGAAGACAAGTTGGTCGTTATAAGACAAAGTACCGTCCATATCAAACACACCAGAACCAATTTCCCAGTCGATATCGAAACCATCCCATTCACTGGTATACAATGTATCACACAGTGCCTTAGCAAAACGTGCCATGGATTCGTAGTAATTTTCACTACCTATTTCTCCTTCAAAGCCCCAGAACTCCCAACGGGCTTTCTTCTTGGCTTCTTCTAATTGGCTGTCAGACCATCCTTCTTCTTCCGCTTGTTTTTCAACAGGCAAATAAACACTAGACGGGGTACGACCTTTACCCATATACGACAATAAACTTACTTCAAGAAGCTTTGTTCCTTTTACTTTTTGAACAAATTCCTTATCTGCTTTCTGTTCCGGAGTAATTTCATAACGGTTAGGACAGCCGCTCCACATAGAAACAAAATCCATACTATCAGGCATTGAAGTCAAATAACCGCGACGATAAGAACCTGCCGGTGCCCAGTTTGAATACCAGCCAAAAGCCACTGGACGTCCATAATTAAAATAAGTTTGCTTATAAGCACGCAGGTTTGCATAGTATTCACTATCACCCAATGTGTTGTATCCTCCAATATGCTCAACTTGGATATTCTCGACATCAGTACAAGAAGTTGCCAATAACCCTACAAGTGGGAGGATATATAATAATTTTCTTAATGTTTTCATATCTTATTAAATATTTTGAGTTTGTACAAATTATCTTTTGCAGTCAAACCACAAACGAGTAGATGATTTATCTGCACCGCCAGCTCCATTGTTAAAGAGTTGAAGAGCGGCATCGTATACAGCCTTACCTTCTGTAGAAGAGTAGAAACTACTAGGATAAATCATTCGGCGTACACCATTCTTTTTATCGGCACCTTGGAATTCTCCCATATTCACCATTACTGGATTCAATTTAGGATAGCCAGTACGTCTCCATTCTGTCCATGCTTCCTGACCGTTTGGATACAATGCGATCCACTTCTGAATCATGATCTTTTCCAACTTTTCTTCGTCATTACCTGAAAATTCAGCTGTAGTAGAACAAGGAGCAGGGAAATCACAAGGATATTGACCATTTATCTTATGACCTATAGGTTTGTTACCTGAAGAAATGTAACTATCTACAGAAGATGAAACATTGTTTTCACTGAAAGACATTGCAATGCCTTGTTTGTACAAAGTTTCAGGATCACCGAATTCAGCACCCCAAGCCAAAGCAGCTTCAGCCAATAAGAAAGAAACTTCAGATGCTCTCAACCAATAAGTAGGAGTTTGAGATTGGATATTCGGTTTTGAACATGTTGTATATACCTGATTCTGACCGTAAGTATGTCCTGCTGGAACAGCCTGATACACTTGACCATCGTAAGCCGGTTCACCTATTGAAGAATCAGAAGCTGGCTTAAAGTAGGCACTCAAACGAGGGTCTTTATAACCTACAAGATATGAATACATAGAAGAACCCATACGAGCTTCATTGTACTGTTCAGAAAGCCACTCAATATTGTTACGGAACACCAAACCAGCGCCTGTACCCATCTTGGCTGCTTCATCTGCAGCGGTAATCAGACCGATTGTATGATTCTTTGCCTGACTTGCATATGTCTTAGCCATATCAGAGTCTGCAAAACGAATATGAATAGCCAAACGCAACATCAAGGAGTTAGCGTATTTAACCCATTTCTTAAGATCTCCTTCATAAACGGCATCATATCTAGACATTACTTTTACACCGTTGTCTGCCAATGGAGTTAATACGGCAATGGCTTCAGTCAAATCCTTGAATATAGCGGTATAAACATCTTTCTCTGAATCAAACGGAATGCTCAATGAAGCATCTGCTGCATGAGAGTACGGCATTGGACCAAATGTTTCCAAAGCTTTGTGCCATGCAGAAATCTTCAGAATTTGTGCCAATGCATAAACCTCAGGAGTACCATTAGCCTCAGCAGAAGCTTTTAATTTTTTCCAAGAATCCAATAATTGAGTATATGACCACTTATAAGTTGAACTTACCCATGCATCTTTTAAGAAATATGAAGTATTGTTCTGTCCATTACCCCAAGAATTGTTTTCACTGAAGAATCCGCTCCAATTATCTGCAGACAAATGGTATGAAGTCTGATATTCATTGATCATATCAGTATCATCTGCTTGGGTACCTACAGGAACTACAGCTTTTTCCATTGAAGTGATCAAACCACCTACAGCAAAACCATCTCTGATACCTTCTTCTTCGGTCATCTCGAAAGCATTCGTATTGATTTCCTCATAGTCACATGACGCCATCATTGACATCAAGCAAACCCCAGCCAGGATTTTATATTTATTTATATTTTTCATATTACGTAAGGTTATTATAATTTAAATTTAACGCCGAAACCAAAGCTACGTACACTAGGTTGCATGAAATAATCATTACCCTGACCGTAAGTGCTGGTTGACGGAGTAAGTTCTGGATCGAATGGAGCTTCACAATAAATCATCCATGGATTATTGGCAGTAAATGAAACTGTAACATCTTTGAAAATATTGCCGAACCATTTATCAGGCATGGTATAACTCAATGTCAGTTCCTGCAAACGAACGTTAGTTGCACTGTATACATAGTAACCTGAAGTTTCATAGTTACCTGTACCAATCATCTGATAGTATTTCTTAGCATCTACTTGGCCTTGGCCTTGAAGCATTGCACCACCTGCATTTCTAGCGTCTGCTGTACGTTTGGAAACACCGAAATAGTCAAGTAAAGCTTCTGTAGAAGAAGTTACAACGCCACCGAAACGTCCGTTAATCAAGAAGGATAATCCGAATCCTTTATAAGATAAAGTATTGTTCCAACCTAAGTTAAAGTCTGGAGTTGTTTTTCCTAAGTAAACAGGTTCACCTCTTTCAACACCGAAGGAACCGTCAGGACCTACACTTACGAAACCTTGGCTATCTTTAATAAAGAATGTGTTTGCATAGATGTCGTGGATTGTTCCACCCTTCTTCAAGATTACACGACCATTGTCTTTCAATACTTCTGGAATATTGATAGGGGCTTCCATCAAATCAGTGTGATAACCTTCTACCATCTCCTTAATTTTGTTGATGTTACGTGAAAAGCTCAATGTACTTGAGAAACTCAAACCACATTTATACTGATCAGTGTAACCCAATGAAGCTTCCCAACCACGGTTTTCTACATTACCAGCCTGCAAGTAGATTTGCTTATAACCTGTAAATTCAGGCAAGTTACCCAAGAATGTCTGGTTGTAAGTATTTGAATGATAGTAAGTCAAACCTGCAGAAATTCTCTTGAACAAACGAAGGTTGATACCAAATTCGTATGATTTAGTACGTTCTGCTTTAAAGTCTGTGAAAGGATAGATACCTGTAGGACGCTGAGTACCACCAATGATTGGAGTAGTAACAGTTCCAGGAGTCAAACCAGAACGTGAAACTGGAGCACCTACTTCTGTATAAGATCCGCGTACCTTCAAATAAGAAACCCATTCAGGAAGTTTCACCATTTCTGAGATGATGGCAGAAAGACCGACAGATGGATAGAAGAATGATTCTTCACTGGTATTTACCAAGCGTGAGTTCCAGTCATTACGTCCAGTCAATGTCAAATACAACATGCTCTTCCAACCTAATTCAACATTGGCAAAGATAGCATGGTTACGAACACGGCTATCTCCTCCTTTTTCAGAAATACGTCCGTTTGACGGATCAATGTTAGAAGCATTGAAATCATTGGTTACACCACCCAGAGTTCCTTTATAACCTCTTTCACGTGCCCAATAGTTAGAATAGTTCCAACCGACATTGGCAGACAAGTTAAAATCACCGAAGCTCTTACTGATATTCGCCATAAAATCTGCATATTCCTGACGGTCCGTATAATTGCTATATCCGTAGAATCCCTTGTCACCCTCAGCAAATTTCTGGTCAGAAGTTGCATAAATCTTACGTTCGAACAATACATGTGTATCATCCATTCTATAACGTGCTGCAACGTTCAACCAGTCTGTGATTTTATAAGTCAAACCTACATTAAACATATAACGACTCTTGTCGTTAGTAGCCACGTTACGGTAAGCTGTCCAATATGGGTTCTGAGAAGCATAAGTTGGTTCTGAAATCGGCCAGTACTGTACAGGAATCTTACGACCGTCATCGAAACGTTCGAAAGTCTTGATATCTTCGAAGTTTTCACCACGTGGGAACAAGTAAGCAGCCATTACAGGATTCCAATACTGTCCCTGAGATACCATGTTCTTATCTTTCTGCTTTACATAAGATGCACCCAAATCCAAGATCAACTTGTCGTTCAACATAGACGTCGTATTACGAATGGTAAAGTTCAATCGGTCGTATGAATTGTTTGGAACAATACCGTCTGAATTAGTTGAAGAAATAGATGCGAAAGTCTGATTCTGCTTTGTACCAGTAGTCAAAGTAAGAGAGTTAATGAAGTTAGTACCTACATTAAAGAAGTCTTTCTTTGGATCATAGCTTGATGGCGTTTGAAGCTTCTCACCCCAGCTGTCGTAAGCATCTTTCTTATTACCATATTCGTTCTGGAATTCAGGGGTCATGTATGCTTTGCTGAATTCTGTAGAAGAAGAGAACTGCAATGACAATTTTCCTTCTTTACCCTTCTTGGTATTAATAAGGATAACACCATTAGCAGCACTACTACCATACAATGCAGCAGCAGAAGGTCCGCTCAATACAGAAATACTTTCAATATCTTCTGGGTTAAAATCAGCGATACCCTCTGTACCAGCCTTACCTGTACCCATGATACCACTGTCTGTATTACCCATATTCGTATTAAACAAAGGAATACCATCTACTACATAAAGTGCATTGTTATCTCCTTCGATTGATTTTGCACCACGCATCACTACGCGAGTTGCACCACCTACACCACTTGAGCTCTTATTGATGGTCACACCAGCAATCTTTCCGCTCAATGAGTTAACGAAGTTAGCGTCTTTCACTTTCAAGAGTTCTCCTTGATCTACCTTCTGCACTTCATAACTCAAGGCCTTTTCTGCACGTTTGATACCCAATGCTGTAACAACTACTTCATCCAAGACTTCAGTATCTTGTTTCATTACCACTTCATAGTAATCTTTCCCTGATACATTGATTGTCTGGTTAGTAAATCCGACATAGGAAACCGTAAGAGTTGAGCCTACAGGTGCTTTGATGCTAAAGTTACCATCAAAGTCTGTAATTGTACCTTCGGTCGTATTGGTAACGGTAATGTTAACACCGATAAGAGGTTCACCGGATTCATCTACGATTTTACCTCTGACTATTTTTTCTGCTTTCTGAACTGGTGTTTTTTCTTCTTTAATAATAACGTAATTTCCTTGAATCTGATAGGAAAAACCGGTATCATCTAAAATCGTTTCAAGAGCATTAGATAATTCAGAATTAGAAAGATTTAAATTAGAAATCTGCTTGCCTTTTAATTGAGAATTACTGTAATTGATAGACATCTGAGACTGTTTTTCGACAAGTTTCAAAGCTTCTACGACAGGAATGTTTTTCTGATTGATTGAAATTTTACTCTCATTACCAGCAAAGACAGATACTTGAGAAAGCATTAGCATACCCATAAGAGGGAGGACTGGCTTCCGCTTTGTTAGATTTTCTGCTATTTTTCTGTAAATTTGTAGCATTTTTTTTAGTATTAGTGGTTTATAATCGATTTAAGTCAGACTTACGTCTGTTTGTTAATGTTTAAGAAAAGTTTGATTTCATACCCGAGAGAGATGGGGAAGTTTCTTCGAGTATTTTTTCCCATTTTGTGTTTTCAAGTTAATTTTTATTGGTTTATTTTCATTTTATTAATTACATAGCATTTATTGTCTTTAATTTCATAGCGCAAGCTGCCTTCAACCTGCCTAATAATTTCCATGATTTCTTTCAAAGAAGCCCCATTATTAAAGCGGAAGCTGTATGTATTCTCTCTCATACTACTTGGAACATAAATAAAGGTATAAGGGTACTTACGCTCCAGATTAATAAAGATTTCATCCAAATGCATATCTTTAAACAACAAATCACCGTCTTTCCATGCTGTAACATCAGCCACTTCAGAAGTCAACACCTGAGCTTTTTTCGTTTTGGGATAATAAACAAGTTGTTCACTAGGCTTTAAAATCAGATTTGAAGTAAGGTTATCAAATTCTACCTTTACGCTACCTTCTATCAAAGTAGCCTGCAATGATTCACTTTCAGGATAAGCATTCACATTAAACTCAGTGCCCAACGCTGTTATTTGAAAGTCATTGGCTTTAACAATGAACGGACACTCTTTGTTGGGTGCGACTTTAAAATAAGCCTCACCTATCAAATATACACTTCGAGTTTCTCCTTTAAATTCATCAGGATACAACAAAGTACTCTTTGAATTCAGAACGACATGAGTTCCATCGGGCAAATCCAATTCTCGCATTTCTGCCACCGGTATATAACATTGCAATAAATCAGCTGGGACTTCATTGGATTTAACTATCCAATAGGCAAAGATCGACGAAACCAAGAGTAAAGCTACGACAGCAGCCTTCCAAACGAACAATGGTATAACGGGAGTACTTTTCTTGTAAACACCGGTACGCAATTGCATCGTTTTAAGCGACTTCTCCAATTCTTTCGAAGTGCTGTTCGCTGCAGCCTCCTTCCATACTCTACGCAACTCTTCTGTTTTCAAATCGGAAAATTCATCGTCTGCCAACCATTGTTGAACTTGGCGTTCCGTCTTTGCAGAATATGTGTTATGGGTAAAGAGATCAATTATATCTTTTATGTAATTGTTATTCATTTTTTAAGGTTTACACTCTAAATACAACCTAAATGCAGCAACTACTTAAATGATTTTAAAGAAAAATTAAAAAAAGTAGGATTTTTTTTAGTTCAGTCAAAGCCAAGTAAACTTGATGTTCTACAGTACGAACCGAAAGGTCCAGCTTTTCAGCGATTTCTTTATTAGACATTCCCTTAAAACGGCTCATCTCAAAGATTGTTCTTCTACGTTCCGGCATCCGTTCCAAAGTAAGACGAAGTGCCAATAACATTTCCTTATAAAAGACATGATCAAGAACGTCTTCTCGCTCAGATAGTTCGATCAGTTGTTCATTACTAAACAGATCGTTCTGATACTCATCTTCAACTTTTTGATGTTTGAAAGAATTAAGAACCATATTCTTTGTCATAATAAAGAGGTAGTTATCTAACTCTTTTGTCTTATCATGCCAAATTTCAGGATGTGACCAAAGCTTCAGAAATACATCCTGAGCCAAATCCTCTGCATCAATCTCAGACTTAAGCAACAATTTTGCGAAAGTTTTGACCTTCGGGAAATTATCCAAAAAAAAGTGCTGGAACTCTAATTCCAGAAATTTTTCATCTCCAATCATTCTCTAATTTATCTTTTTCAAAACACCACTAAAGAACATTTATCATATATCACTATCAAAACTGTAAATTAAAAGATCTGCTGATGCTTTTAATTAATCCAATCAAATATTCTAAACTATTCATATAGGGGAAATAAAGAGCGATTGACTTGTGGTCACCATCATTTCATTAGGAGAAAAATCATCTATTTCCTCTATTTGATCCTAATTTTTTAATGCTTATTCTTTTACTAAAGAATAACATAAAAAAATATAAAAGGTTCAACGCCCTCAATCATCTTTTATGCTCTTTTTATTTGTATTTAAATAAAAAAACGATGTTATACTCTTCCTTCATGTTAGAAAGAGTCGTTTTTATAAAGTATATCCCTAAGTGTCATCACATTTGTTAAAGTGATGGGAATACATAAATTTGCAAAATTCAAAAAATCTTACGATTATTGTATTAAAGATGTGTAAGCCTTGAGCGGGGGACGAATACGCCACCCTATTATAGGGTTAATAATCAAAGGATTACGCCTCTATTTTAGAAACAAGACGACACTGACTTAACAAAAGAGAAACAAACTAGACTCACTTATTTTCTCTATAATTGCCGAATAAATATTCTCAAAGACAGGAGAAACTATCAAATAAACAATTATTAAATTTTACGCATTATGTTAAAGCGCCTTTTTTTATGGGGTATCATAAGTATTTCCTCTACGATACTATATGCTACAGACATTACACTCCATATAACAAATCCGCAAAAGAGCACACCCACTCTTTATCTACCAGAAGGTGATGCCCTTCCCATCCAAGTAAATAACCAAGGAAAAGGAAGCATTAAATTCAATTCCACTCAAGCAGGATACATTAAAATTGGCTATAACTATGTAACCCGTCTGTTTTGGATTGATCCGAATTCCACACTGACTCTTTCCTTCAACGGAGGAGACTTCTACAAGAAATTAGATATCAAAGGAGATTATCTGAGTATCAACCAATATTTAAATCAGACGGATTTCCAGTTTGCACAGATAAACGATACAGAGCTGAAAGAAGCCGATTTTCTGCACAAGAGCGATTCTTTACTGCAGGTAAATCTACAGCTTCTGGAAAAGAGCAACCTTCCCTCTTCTTTCAAGGACATCGAGAAAAAGCGTTTGCTCTACTTTGCTTATCAGACTTTACCCGCATATCCAGAATTTCACAAAAGAATTACCAAAGACCAAACCTACCAACCGTCTCAATCATATTGGAATAAACTGAAGGAATTAGCGGTCTTTAACGGAGCACTTCTGAACTTGGAAGACTACCAGGCATTCATCGGAGAGGCTACAAGAGAATTGGCAAAGCATTATTTCCCCAAACAAAAAGGAATTGACCGCTTGACTGCCTACGTTTCCAAATACGTTCAAGATACTCAAGTAGCAGAATACTTGATTTATCGAAGCGTTTATACCCATGTAGAAAATAAAGGACTCGATGATCCCCGATACACGAATGCATTCCATAAATATGTAAAGAGTCCCAAGCGAATCAACAAGTTCAATAAACTTTGTGCTCAATTCAACAGCTTAGGAAAAGGCTCCCTATCAGTCGACTTTAACGCTACGGATTTATCGGGCAAAAAGATTTCTTTAAGAGACTTAAAAGGTAAATATGTTTACATTGACATCTGGGCCACTTGGTGTGTTCCTTGTAGAAAAGAACTTCCTCATTTGAAAGCATTGGAAGAAAAATACAAGGAGGCTCCTATCCATTTTGTCAGCATATCCTGTGATACCAACCGAAAAGCTTGGGAGAAGATGGTGACAACCAAAAAAATGAAAGGAATCCAACTGCACTTTTTGGATGACAGCTTCATGACCAAATACATGATAAAAGGAGTTCCTCGTTTCATTCTTTTGGACAAAGAAGGAAAAATCATATCAGCCGACATGACACGTCCATCCGACCCCGCTACAACTAGCTTATTCGACCAACTGTTAAAATAAAAAAGAATTATACATAATTAGTAGATATGAAATCAAAATTGACTAAAATAAGTAATTATAAAAAGTCAGCATCTCATCTCGCTCTAAAGACAGCGATGGCAGTATGTGCTTTCTGCACCTTACCTTCAGCCGTTGCCCATGCGGGAACTGTTTCCTTGGAAACTATCCAGCAAAATGGGAAAGCGGTACAAGGTACCGTATTCGACTCCAATAAGGAACCACTAATTGGGGTTACTATTCTTATAAAAGGTACCAATCAAGGTACCGTTACCGATTTTGACGGAAAATTTGAAATAAACGCTTCAAAAGGAGATATCCTTGTCGTTTCATACATCGGCATGCGTACACAAGAAATCCAAGTAACCGATAAAGGACAATACCAAATCACTTTGGAATCTGACACAGAGCTTCTAGACGAGGTAGTAGTGACTGGATATCAAACCTTGTCGAAAGAACGCTCTACAGGTTCCTTTGCAAAGGTTTCAACTAAAGTTTTAGAAACCAAAAGGATGGATAACCTGAGCTCAATGCTGGAAGGTCGAGTAGCAGGATATGTAGACGGGAAGATACGTGGTATTACCACCATGAATGCAGTGGCGAATCCTTTGGTTGTCATCGATGGATTTCCTGTTGAAAATACCTCTATGAACCGAACTGGGGTTACCACGGAAAGCATGCCTGATTTGAATCCCGAGGACATCGAATCTGTAACCGTACTAAAAGATGCTGCCGCCGTTTCTATTTATGGTACACGTGCTGCCAACGGTGTCATCGTCATCACAACCAAAAAAGCGAAGGAAGGGAAAGCTGAAGTCAGCTTTTCTTCTACCTTTACCATGCAGCCTTATTCATATTTCACTGGCAACCTGACCAATGCCGAGGAAGTC
Organism: Phocaeicola sp.; assembly: GCA_020026225.1. Classification (GTDB taxonomy): domain Bacteria; phylum Bacteroidota; class Bacteroidia; order Bacteroidales; family Bacteroidaceae; genus Phocaeicola. The sequence continues at coordinate 17,100 of JAHHQU010000038.1, forward strand.
ATCGCACTAGAACGTACTTGGGCAGCCCAGAATCCGAAGCTTCTTGCTGGCGGTGCCAGTGCAGATGGAGTGGCAGCCGATATCCGTGACAATGGTGGACTTCCTAGTCAAGGAGTAGATGTACTGCTGAACATGTACACCCATAAAATCGGAATGGATGAAGGAAATGCTTTACTGAACCAACTGGCCAGCACTGGTTATCGTTACTATGACCAGATAGACAAGTACATGAAAAGAAATCCGTTCTATCAGCAATACAACCTTCGTGTTGGAAAGGCCACAGAACGAAACAGCTTCAACCTGTCAACTTCTTACTGGGACAATAAGTATGAAGATGTAAACAGCAACGACAAGAAATTGGGTATCAACTTAAACAATACATTAAATGTCACCAGTTGGCTGCAAGCCGATTTGGGAGTGTACCTCAAATACGGAGAAGAAAAGTCACAATACTTTGACCCATTCAATCCCGGATTTACATACCTTCCCTACGATGCTCTTGTAGCCTCAGACGGAAGCTATGTTTCTGCACCTTCACAAAACAAAAAGGATCGCCGTGGTTTGATCGAGCAATATGGTCTTCGCCCTGAAATCATCACTCCAATGGCTGAACTTAACCGCCAATTGGGCAAGAATAAAGTTTTTGAATCACGAGTATTCGGAAAATTGAAGTTCGACTTTACCAATTGGTTGAACTACAACGTCATGTTCCAATACGAAACCAGTGACGGCAAATTGGAACGCTTACGTGAACGTGATTCGTACGATGTAGTTTCCCTTTTGAATAATTTTACCTCATTGGGATACAACAACCAAGTTATGTACAACTTGCCTGAAGGTGATATCCTGTATAGTAACGACAATACCAAACGTAGCTACAACTTCCGTCAGCAATTGAACGTCAACAAACGTTTCAACGACAAGCATGACCTTGTATGGATTTTAGGTCAAGAAGTCCGTCATTCAAAGATTGAATATTTTGAAAATTCGCTGTACGGATATGACCCTGAGCTGCTTACTTGGCCAGCCATCAATGAGAAAGACCTGGCAAACTTCTCTGGTATTCTCGGTACAGCACAGTTAGACCATAATAACATGACGACCAAGAGAGAGCTTGTCAACCGTTTTGTATCATTCTATACCAATGCTTCGTATACTTTCGACGACCGATATGTTCTGTCTACCAGCATACGTTGGGACCGCTCTAACTTATGGGGAACGAGTTCAAAGTACCAGAACAAACCACTTTGGTCAGTAGGTGGAAGTTGGAACATCGATCGGGAATCTTTCTTTAAGGTGCCATTCATTGATATGCTGAAGCTACGTGCATCATACGGTATCGGAGGTAACATCGGAAGAAATACAGCTCCGTACTTGATTGCACAGTATTTCGCTTCATCCATAGCTCCAGGATTGACAGGTGTAGTTGTATCTCCTCCAAACAAGGATATCCGTTGGGAAAAGACAGGAACCGTGAATGTTGGATTTGATTTTGCCATGTTCAAGAATCGCTTGAGCGGTAGCTTCGACTTCTACAACAAAAAGAGCGTTGACTTGTTAGCGAATATCAACGGAAGTCCTACGCAAGGCTTCGGATATGCTATTCTGACAACCAATAACGGTGCCATGTTGAACCGAGGATTCGAACTCAGCTTGCGTGGAGACATCATCCGCAAAAAAGACTTCAACTGGACAGCAACTTTGTTGTATTCTTTGAACAAGAACGAGGTAAAGAAGATTTCTGTAAAAGCACCGAACTATGACAGTCGTCTGACAATGCCTACCAGTTACCCTGTAGTAGGTAAACCACTCAACGGTATCTATGCATACGAATGGGCAGGCCTGAACGAACAAGGAGACCCTCAAGTATACGATGCCCAAGGAAATATAACATCGAAAGATGTAAGAGATGCAGATGCTATCAAATACCAAGGAACCAGCATTCCTGTACATAGCGGATCATTGACCAATATCCTTCAGTACAAAGACTTTGAATTTTCAGCTATGCTGATATTCTCTGCCGGACATAAGATTCGTGATACCTTTACCCCTGCCATCAGCATGGGAGATGGACGAGTAGTAAGCACTCACAAAGACATCATGAACCGTTGGCAAAAGCCCGGTGACGAGCATTATACCAATGTGCCTCGTCTGCTATTTACAAACGATACAGAAAACTATAATTCGTATCGCGATGACTTGTACAGCTATTCGAATCTGTTTGTTTACAATGCTTCAAACATTCGTATCAACAACATTTCATTAGCTTATAGAATTCCTCACGCCATCTGCAAAAAAGCCTTCTTGTCGAGTGCCAAACTGCAGTTCAACGTAGAAAATGTAGCAACCATCGCCTTCGATAACCGTGCACACTATGCATTGGGAGGAAAAGTAAAACCTAACTTCGTATGGGGCTTGTATTTAAACTTTTAAATAAATGATTCAATGAAGAAATTAACCAACTATATCAGCTATGCAGTAGTTGCGATTGTTATACTACTTTCCACATCCTGCAATGATTTTTTAAATGATATTCCTAAAGGACAGAAGACGCCTTCTACATGGGCTGACTTCAACGCTTTCATTAAGAACAGCTCATTTCCTTACTTTGAAATGGACCAGTTGTTCTGCCTGATGAACGATGTATACAAGACTCCCAACGCATTGAACTCGAACGAACTGACGAGAGCACATTACCTTTGGGACGAGAACGTAGACCGAACTCTTATCAATTCTGTTGATAAGAATGCTTATTTCAGTGCATACGAAGCATTATTCTATTGGAATCTGATTATTGAATATACTCCTGAAGCCACTGAATGCACCCAGCAGCAAAAAGATATGCTGATTGCCCAAGCCAAGGTTTTGAGAGCCATGACCTACTTCTACGTGACCAATTATTATGCTGCCCCTTACAGTGAAAAGAACAAAGATTTGCTGTCTGTGCCATTGGTTACTTCGTCGTCGGTAGAAGCTCCTTCTCCTCAGGTTTCATTAAAAAACATCTACGACTTTATGATTTCGGATTTGGAAACAGCTGTTTCATCTCTTCCTAAAGTAGGAGAATCGATTCTTCATCCTACAAAAAGCGCAGGATATGGCATGCTGGCCAGAGTGTATCTGAACATGGGGAACTATGAGAAAGCATTACAGAATGCTTCTTTAGCCTTGGAAGAAAACGACAAGTTGTTTGACTGGATTAAGTTCTATCACGACGATGAAGCACGTTTCACCAATCCAAATGAGTACTCTCCTTCTTGTAAGGAAGATCCAGAAAAGAACAATGTGGAAAATTACGTTTTCCACTTCTCATCCATGTCTTTCTGGAATGGAACCAATGGACTTACTTATGCCATCAGTCCAGAACGTGCCGCTAAATTCGAAAAAGGAGACACCCGTTTGCTGACTCACTGGAAAGCTAAAGAATCATCTAAATCGGGAAAATACTTTGCTGGAATTTATGGATTGGAGCCCAACAAAGGAGGAATACGTACTCCTGAGATGTATTACATCAAAGCGGAATGTTTGGCACGATTAGGAGGTGAAGCCAATATCAAAGCTGCAATGGATCTTGTAAACAAGGTAAGAAAAACACGTATCTTGCCAGAACATTATAAAGATTGGTCGGCCTCATCTACAAAAGAAGCCATCCAGTTGATTATTGCAGATAAAGCGAATGAATACATTCAGAGCCAAGTTATCTTCTGCGATTACCGTCGATTGAATACCGAACCTGAATATGCCATGACGCTTACCAAACAGGTAGACAATAAGGAATACAAGTTAAATCCCGATTCCCATCTCTGGATTATGCCATTCCCCATTGAAGTCCTTAATAATCCTGGAAATGGAAGCATCCAGCAGAATGTAAACAAATAAAAGTCAACACGACTAAGAGTATAGGATATGAGGGTGTGTCAAATCACCTTTTTTTTAAAAAAAGAGCGCTGTATAGCCGAACTTCCTTGCGAAGCGGTTATACAGCGATTTTTATTTGTTTACAGTCAGAGAAATCGTTTACGATTCCGATTTCAAGTAAAATACGCTCAAAAATCAGCCTAATTAGTCGTCCCTTAAGAACATCTTTATCTATTGATATTCAGCAAATTAGTTT
>JAHHQU010000039.1 GCA_020026225.1 Phocaeicola sp.
TCTCACCTGACTGAGCACATGAAGCTCAACAGAAAAGATTATAGCACTGAAAGAGCTTTGACAACATTAGTAGGTAAGCGTCGTTCGTTGTTGGACTACTTGAAAGCCCGCGACATCGAAAGATACCGTAACATTGTTAAAGAACTTGGCTTGCGTAAGTAATTTATTGCTTGCTGCAACCTTATTAAAAAATGAGTTGTCTTCCTGTTTTGGAAAGGCAACTCATTTTTTTATGTCTTTTCGAGAAAGTAAGATCTCCAAAGAGGTGATTTTATATAATTAAAATGAGAGCGTCTCCTCAGAATGCAGTTGATGTTGCATTTTGAGGAGACGCTCTCATTTTTGGGGTGCCTTTATTTAGGCAGGGTAGACTAAGTTAGCTTCGGTAGCTACTTTCAAGACTTCATTGAGGTATTTATTGGCTTCCCAACGTGCCATTGGAAGATTCATCAGCAGATAGTTTCCGCAATCGTGTTCGGTAGCTCCTGGTATTTCTCCTTCGTAATTAGCGATGAACTCAAATGTTTCTATCATAAGAGGAAGGACATCACGTGAAGTTAGGTCGCCTTTAACAATCAAGTAATTGCCTGTTAAGCATCCCATCGGTCCCCAATAAACGATTTTATCGGCCCAAACAGGATGGTTGCGTAGGAAAGTAGCAGCCAAATGTTCCATGGTATGAATGGCAGACGGACTCAAAGCCGGTTCGCGGTTTGGTTCCTTCATGCGTACATCGAATGTTGTTACGATTTCATTTCCCACTTGGTCTTGGCGTGAAACGTAAATTCCACGCAGCAAATGGATGTGGTCTACAGTAAAACTAGGAATTTTCTTCATGATTCTGTTAGATTTTGTTTGGCAAAGCGTGTAGGAAAGTTTCAGTCACATGGAAAGAACGGTCGGCCATTTCACCCCAAAAGTTCAAGTACTGGTCGAAGTTCTTGTCTACTTCTCCTGGAGTGTCGCTGATGATACGGAAACTGATGAAGGGTACTTCAAATAAATGGCATACCTGAGCAATTGCAGCTGATTCCATATCTACTGCCAGTCCTTCTGGAAAATTTGCCTTGATTTCGTTCAATTGTTCTCTGTCTGAGATGAATTTGTCTCCTGTACAGATTAAACCGCCGTGAATGGCTGTTTCTGTGTCGAGTGACATTGCGGTATTGTATAGCGTTTCGTTACCTTTGAAATAAGTAGGTAGCCCTTGAATTTGTCCGTAGGCATTTCCTTCACCACACCAAACATCGTGATATACAATTTGTTGGCTAGCTACTACATCCATAACTTTCAGACAGTTGTCAATACCTCCGGCAACCCCTGTGCTGATGATACAATCTGGCTGGAAGTTGTTGATGAGTTCTACAGTTCCTGCTGCTGCATTCACTTTTCCGATGCCGCACTGCATCAAAATAACGGTATTATTCTTGATTTTTCCTTCAATGTATTTGAAAGGGCCTACTGTACGTTCACTCTTTTCAGTCAATTGGTTTGCCAGTTGCTTCTGTTCAGAAGACATAGCGGTAATGATTCCTATATTCATGCGTTAAATTTAAATTTCGGCAACAAATTTACAATTTTTCAAGGACTATTGTGTTATCTTTGTCAGCTGAAAATCAGTGCGACTGTTTTATTTTCCTTTATTTTAGGATATAGCAGTCAGAAACTTAACAATTATTTAACTATGAATCTTTTCAAAAAATTAATTCCCGATGCAATCGCTATCCTTCTTTTTGTGGTGATTTCATTTGCCTATTTCTTTCCGGCTGTTACCGAAGGAAGAATTCTTGCCCAGCACGATGCTGTAGCAGGTATCGGTTCAGGACAGGAGTCGAAGGAATACATGGAAAAGACAGGTGAACGTACTCGTTGGACCAATGCAATTTTTGGTGGAATGCCTACGTATCAGATGGCACCAAGTTATCGCTCTACTGATACCTTGTCTTTCCTGCAGAATATTTATCATCTGTTTTTGCCTACGTATGTGTGGTATGTGTTCTCCATGCTGTTAGGCTTTTACATCTTACTCCGTGCCTTTGATTTTAAAGTATGGATGTCGGCTTTGGGGGCCATTTTATGGGCTTTTTCTTCGTATTTTTTCATCATTATAGCGGCTGGACATATCTGGAAGTTGGTGACTTTAGCTTACATCCCGCCTACTATTGCTGGATTGGTGCTGACTTATCGAGGAAAATATCTTATCGGTGGGTTGGTAACGGCCCTGTTCGTGGCTCTTCAGATTGCTTCCAATCATCCACAGATGAGTTATTATTTCTTGTTCGTCATGGCGTTTATGGCTCTTGCTTATGGAGCGATGGCTTATAAGGAGAATAAGCTTCCGTCATTCTTCAAGGCTACTGGAGTTTTGGTGGTGGCGGGACTATTGGGCGTCTGTATCAATTTATCCAATTTGTATCATACGTACCAATATAGCAAGGAAAGTATGCGAGGTAAGAGTGAATTGGTGAAGCCAAATTCTTCGAATCAGACAGATAGCGGGTTGGAACGTGACTATATTACTCAGTGGAGCTATGGTATCGGTGAAACTTTTTCCTTGCTGGTCCCTAACGTAAAAGGAGGTGCATCTGTTCCTCTGTCGGAGAATGCAAAAGCAATGCAGAAGGCAAATCCGATGTATCAAGGACTTTATTCCCAAATCGGACAGTATTGGGGAGAACAGCCTGGAACTTCCGGTCCGGTTTATGTAGGTGCTTTCGTATTGTTTCTTTTCTTTTTGGGATGCTTTGTTGTAAAAGGTCCTATGAAGTGGGCTTTGGTGGGCGGTACCTTGTTCTCTATTGTTCTGTCGTGGGGAAAGAATTTCATGGGACCGACTGATTTCTTCATTGATTTTGTTCCGATGTATAATAAGTTCCGTGCCGTATCATCCATTTTGGTCGTTGCAGAATTTACAATACCTCTTTTGGCTGTTATGGCATTGAAGGAAGTGATGGAACGTCCTGCTATTTTGAAGGATCAGGCGAAAGCCTTTTATATTAGTTTGGGATTGACTGCAGGTCTTTCGTTCTTGTTTGCGGTGGCTCCGCATGTCTTTTTCCCATCGTATTTCTCTAGTATGGAATTAAGCGCTTTGCAGCAGGCCATTCCGCAGGACCAGTTGACTCCTATTTTATTGAATCTGGAAGAAATGCGTACGGCTATTTTCACTTCGGATGCATGGCGCAGCTGTTTCATCATATTGTTAGGTGCCGGTGTTCTCTTTGTGTATAGTACTGGACGATTGAATTCAACTGTGACTTTGGTTTTGTTGGCTGCTTTGTGTTTGGTGGATATGTGGGACGTGAATAAGCGTTACCTTTATGATGGACAGTTCGTGGCGAGAGGTTCAGAGATGAAGCCTTATTTAAAGCCCACGGAAACTGACCGCAAGATTTTGGAAGACAAAACGCTGGATTACCGTGTACTGAATTTGGCTGTCAATACATTCAATGAAAACAATACTGCTTATTGGCATAAGAGCATCGGTGGATATCATGCCGCAAAACTTCGTCGTTATCAGGAAATGATAGAAATGCATATTCAGCATGAAATGGAGGATATCTTCAAAAAACTTCCTGAAGCAGGAGGAGATATGAAGCAGGTTGATGCAAATGCTTTCCCCGTGTTGAATATGTTGAATACTCGCTATTTCATTCTTCCGTTGCAACGGGGACAGACGGTCCCTGTATTCAATCCGCATGCCTTAGGAAATGCTTGGTTTGTAGATAATGTGAAACTGGTAGACAATGCGAATGAGGAAATGGCTGCTTTGAATCAGGTGAACCCAGCTCATACAGCTGTCGTAGATAAACGTTTTGCAGACGTAGTGAAACAGGAGGGAAGTGCATCAGATCAGACGCGCAGTATCGTTTTGACCGAGTATCAACCGAATGCGCTAAAGTATGAAGTGAATTCAGCTGAGGGGGGAACCGTCGTTTTCTCTGAGATTTATTATCCGGGATGGTTGTCCTTCATTGATGGGAAAGAAGTAGAACATGGTCGGGCCGATTATATTCTTCGTGTTTTGAATGTACCGGCAGGTAAGCATGTCATAGAGTTCAAGTTTGATCCAAAATCTTTGCATGTTACTGAAACGATTGCTTATATAGCATTGGCTTTGTTGGCGGTTGGAGTCGTTGCAGCAGGAATCTTGTTCCGACGTAAGAAGATTTGAGTTCAACTCATGGAATATGAAAATAGCCCTGTCTATACTTGATTCAAGTATAGACAGGGCTATTCTTTTATAATCGGAGCTTTCCTGTATTGAATTTGGCTGTGCACTTTTAAGTCTTAGATGTTTTTGTGACAGCCGAATATTGGATTGAATCTCTTTGTAGGAGTATACAGTCCTCTACTTCAATCTTATTTGATAAGGTCTTTCAACTTAACGGTTTGGAAAGTCATGTGAGCCACACTGCTTTCATACAGGATACCTATCGTTTCTTTATCGACCATTGTCAAGCAGGAATATCCCCATCCGTAACCTTCATCAAGCAGAATCTGGTGGTCAGAATTCCAGGTATATCCACCGTCCAAACTCACTTTAATGGTGATGTCTTTACGTTCTGTTGTAGAATTAGGATTTGAGAATATCAAAAGGTCTTTTCCTAATACGTTGTCTTCAGCTTTTACGCTGATGAGGCTGGCCATACATACAGGTTCTCTCAAAGCAGTACGAGAAGACTCATGCTCTTTCCAGGTCTTACCTAAATCTTTAGTGGTATATACAGCACGACTGCCACCTCGGTTGTCACGCATGTTCAGCATCAAAACTCCTGGCTCTATTTCGGCAACCTGTGATTCCGTTGTATTGGTACGGGCTAAGTTGTGAATCTTCCAAGTCTTTCCGCTGTCTTTTGAGAACATGATACCGGCATTCGGAATGCGGGTCTTATCGATGTATTGAATAGGGAATACTAAAGTTCCGTCTTCCATGGTAATGCCTCTGCCAGGACCTTGCAACAAGAAATACCATTCAGGTAATTTCACCTGTTCGGTGATGTTGATAGGTGCTGACCAAGTTTTTCCGTCATCTGTACTTTTAGCCAATACCAATTGGGCAGTTGTGTTTATGGTTGTTCCTTGATGTGAACTCCACCAAGCACGTTGGTTTCCCATGCCGTGAGTCCAGGCCGCAACAATCCATACGGTGTTTGTTTTTGTATCTACAAGGATAGAAGGGTCGCCAACTCCATTCTGTGCAGCAGGCAGACCACCGTATTCACCGAAAGACATAGGAATACGCATCTTTTCCCAAGTTCTTCCTCCATCGGTACTGCGACTTAAACCTATATCCACATGCTCTTGTAAGTCGACACTGTTGTTGTGACGTACATCATACACTCCAAGGAGCGTGCCTTTGTTGGTCGTGACCAACCCTGGAATACGGAAGGCTGCTGAACCGTCATTGCCTGCATGACGGACACCGATACCCATTTTCCTTTCCAGATTTTTTTCCGAAACAGTCTTAAGTGGAAGTTCCTTTCCGTCTGCTTGGATGGAAGTGACTTCTGCTGTTATTTTGGTATCTAAGGAAGCATTGTCGTTCATTTCCACACTTACCCAAAAGAAATTGTATCCAGGGAAGAGTTTCTGTGAGCAATTGAAATGAACCTCATGCTTTTTCGGATGTACTTCATCGTTCTTGATGGAATATGAAGGTATGGCTGATAAGGTATTTTTGACATTATGGCTGGAAATATAATCCACGGGAGCAAAACGGTTTTTGCCTCTGTCCTGTAGAGCTTCTGTACCTCCGTAGTATAACTTTACAGCTTTGATTAGTGACAGAGGAACTTCTTGCCCGAATTGAATACTCACTTCGTTCACCTGTTTGGTTTCTTGAGTGTTCAGACGCATGTAGAACAGAACGTTATCATGACGTTCTATTAATATAGGGATTTGTGGACATTTTACGTAAACCGTATCAGCAGCCCATGTGCTGATAATAGCAAAAAGAGTAAAAAGAGAAGCGAAAAATCTTTTCATGGTATTCAAGTTTTGGGTTCGTTAGTTGATTTTAATTTTAGCGATGAGTTTACGGACCTTGCCTTCTCCGATAATAGGAGCATGGGCATCTTCGGGATAGAAAATAGCAAATTGTCCCGGCTGCAAGTCAATGAAGCTTGTCGGACGATCAGCGTAAAAGGCACAATCTCTTTCTTTGTCGTAAGGTTGTACTTCTTCTTTCAAATCTTCTATTGCTTTCCAGCCCATTCTTTCTTTACCTTCCAATAGAATTTGAATGTCAATGTAAGTACGGTGTAACTCGAGGACTTGCTTTTCAGCTGGAATCAATGTCGGATTGGCATTGTTGATGAACAGGTTATCTCCATCCAATTCAATTTTGCCGCACTCCGTATGGAGCAAATCATGCGTCTTTATATAATCAAAGACTTTTTTAAATAGCGGATGAAGTGATTCTATCCGTTCAGAGTTCTGTAAATTTGAAACAATCATAGTCGTTATGTTTATTCTTTAATGTTGTTCGTTTGAGAAGGCAGAAGGGCTGTCTCTTGCTGCACTTTTGGGCTTTGATCTTTGAAGTCCACATCCTCTTTGTCGTTTTTCCAAAGGATGCTTAGAGAAGGCTTTTCCCATTAACCGGCTTGTTTTTTTATGTCGGCTAGGACTTGCTTTGTTCTTGGTGTCAAAGATACCATAATCAAGGCCAAAAAGCAATATTCCGAGAAAGTTTTGTAAGGTTGTCTTCTCTCTATTGAAGGATTATCGTTTTCACGGGTTGGTTATGATTGTTTCAGACAGTTCTTGTCTTTTCCTGTAATTTGTATTATGTTTTTGGGACTGAAAAAAGTATTTTACTATTTTTGTGCGAAGTGTTGACAAAATGTGAGGAGAACAGCCAATTGATTGTTCTCATGTCTTTTGTATAATAAAAATCATAACAGAGAGATAATGAATTTGAAGAAGTTATTGTTTGCTGCTTGTTGCGTGGCTGGTTGGGGAATCCAACAGCAAACGGCTCAAGCACAAGACAGGTTGCCTGGTTATTTACAGGCTGAGAAGTTTACAGCTGAAAAGTTGAAAACCATGTTGTTTTCTACCACCGTTAATCCACATTGGCTCCCGAAGGGTAATTCTTTCTGGTATCAGTATAAAACCAGTGAAGGTATGTTCTGGTACATTGTGAATCCGGAGAATCGTACCAATCAATTCCTTTTCGATCGTGACAAGATGGCCTCTCAGCTTACCGAGATTGTGGGAGATCCGTTTGACGCGCAGCATCTGCCTATCCGTGACTTGAAGGCAGAAGCCGATGGAAAGACATTTTCTTTCAATGTGACTTCTACTTTGGATGTCAAGGTTCCCAATAAGGATGGAAAGGGTAGCAAGACAGAAAAGAAGGTTTTCTATTTCTCATACGACTATCCCAGCCAGCAGCTGACTCATTTGAAGGATAAGGAAAAGGAACTTTCAGAATTGAGTTGGGCTTCTATCTCTCCCGATGGGCAGACAGTGGTATATGCGAAAGATCTGAACTTGTATCGCATGAGTATTGCTGATTATGAGAAGGTTAGAAAAGACGAAAAGGATAGTACCATTGTAGAAATCCAGTTGACATCCGATGGAGTAGACGGCTTTGGATATGGTCTCCCTTATAGTCGTTTGAATACAGATACATTATGCAATGGCAAACGTAAGGGGGTATACATTCTATGGTCGCCTGATTCACGTTATTTTACGACAGTCTTGTCTGATGAGCGTGCTGTGAAACCATATTGGGTCATTCATGCTACGGCTCAACCTCGTCCTACATTGGAAACTTATCGTTACCAAATGCCGGGTGAGAAAGAATCGTCGATTGACCATCTGTATTTGTTTGACTTAAAAGATAATTCGCGTAAAGAAATCAAAGTGTCTGCTTATAAAGATCAATGGCTGACACTTCTGGACAAACCGTTAACACATAAAGAAAGTGTTAAGGAACGATGTGCAGCTGTATGGCAGGGAGATAGCCAACGTTTCTATTTGAGCCGTAACAGCCGAGATTTGCACCGTATAGATATTTGTAGCTATACGATTGGGGAGGATTCGATTGTTCCGATTATTAAAGAACGGATGAATACGTATCAAGAGACTCGTCCTTTACACTTGTTGAAATCCGGCAAGGAATTGGTGCATTGGAGTGAACGCGACGGATGGGCACATTTGTATTTGTATGATGCTCAAGGAAACCTGAAGAATCGCATTACAGAAGGTCCTTGGCATGTGGATAAAATTTTGAAGGTGGATGAGAAAACGGGAACGATTTATTTCATGGCCAATGGAAAAAATAAAGGAGAAAATCCTTATTACGAACATCTTTATCGTGTGAATTCCAATGGTACAGGCTTGAAACAGTTGACGAAAGGTGATTTCTTCCATGCTGCCGAAGTGGATGATGAGGCTCGTTTTATTGTTACTAATTATTCTCGTGTAAATTCTATTCCTTGTGCAGAATTGCTGGACAATAACGGGAAAATGCTAATGAAATTGCAGGAAAGCGATTTTTCACAGTTGTTTGCTGCTGGTTACAAGTTCCCAGAGCCTTTCAAAGTCAAGGCAGCCGACGGAGTGACCGATCTTTATGGAGTTATGTACAAACCGTTTAATTTTGATTCTACCCAAGTGTATCCTATCGTGGACTATGTTTATCCTGGTCCGCAGGTAGAAGGTACTGACTATCCTTTTACACGTATGTCTGTTCGTACAGACCGCTTGGCACAAGCCGGTTTTGTGGTGATTACTGTGGGACAACGAGGGGGACACCCGAGTCGTTCAAAATGGTATCACAACTTTGGTTACGGAAATATGCGTGATTATCCATTGGCCGATCATAAATATGCCATTGAACAGTTGGCAAATCGTCATTCATTCATTGATATTAACCGTGTGGGGATTCATGGACATTCAGGTGGTGGATTTATGAGTACGGCAGCTATGTGTCAGTATCCAGATTTTTTCAAAGTGGCTGTATCTTGTGCTGGTAATCATGACAATAACATTTATAACCGTTGGTGGAGTGAAACTCATCATGGAGTGAAGGAGGTAATTTCAGAGAAAGGAGATACAACCTTCGTGTACAAGATTGCTACCAATCCTCAGATAGCTAACAAACTGAAAGGGCATTTACTCTTGGTTCATGGAGATATTGACAATAATGTGCATCCAGCCAATACGATTCGTGTAGTGGAAGCTCTGATTAAAGCCGGCAAGCGTTTTGATTTGTTGATCCTTCCGCAGCAGCGTCATTCATTTGGTAATATGGATGAATACTTTTATTGGAGGCTTGTGGATTATTTCTCTGAACACCTGAATGGAGGAAGTGAAAAGTTTGTAGATATTCCAAAGCGATGAGGAATTCGGTGGAAATATAGATAAAAAAGAGCTTTGAACTGCAGTGGTTTTCTTAAAGAAAACTCTGAGGTTCAAAGCTCTTTTTTTGATTGAAATTTATTTTTTGATGAGGGCACGGACTACAAACCAGGCATGATGAGCCATGGTGGATACATATCCATAATGCTTGCACATGATATGAAAACGTTCTTTTAAAGACGCTTTATGATTGTGCATGGTCAGTCCGTCGTTTAAATAGTCAATAAGGATGAGATGGGTATTGTGGAGTACCTTGCTCTTTTTCATTATCTTGATGCACCAGTCGAAATCAGAAGAAAATCGATAGTGGAGATCGTATGGCTCTACTTTGTCTCGGCGGGCAAAGAAGGCTTGATGGCATACGAGCATTCCTTTCTTGAAACTCTTCCAAGTAAGTTGTTCTGGTGCTGATAAGCGGCGCATACGTATGAAATGTCCTTCTTCGTCGACGATGGCAGTTTCACCGTAAATGACATCTGGCAGTTTGTGGTCAGTAAGTGAGTGTACAATCATCTGTAGGGTATCATCCTCATGCAACTCGTCTCCAGCATTTAGGAAGCAGAGATAATCTCCCGTCGCTAACTGGATTCCTTTGTTCATTGCGTCATACAAACCTTTATCTGGTTCGCTGACAATGCAATGGATATGCTCTTTGTAGCGGTTGGCTATTTCAAGTGTCCGGTCACTGGAATCCCCGTCTATAATAATGTATTCTACATTCTTATAGGTTTGAGTGATGACACTCTGTATCGTATCCTCTAACACAGCTGCAGCATTGTATGTAACTGTGATGATGGAGAACTTTGGATGTAGGTGAATCTGATTATGCATTTTGATTAATGACCTTGTTGTAAATTTTGATGTATTGGTTTGCTACAATGGACTCGGAATATGTGCTGGTCGCTTTTCGTTTGGCGGCTTCACTCAAACTCTGATAATTTCCCTCTGTAAGGGTCCATCGAATCCCGTTGGCTAAGTCTTCGGCCGATTTATATTGGGCTACATATCCGTTGTGCAGGTGGTCAATCATCTGTGGAATGCCGCCTATTTGAAAGCCTACACAAGGTATTCCGCAAGCCATGGCTTCGACAATTGTATTGGGAAGATTGTCTTGTAGAGACGGGGTAACATATAAGTCGACTGCATTATAAATTTCTACCAACTCTTTTTCATTGCTCACATAATTCATGTTGTAAATCGGGAAAGGAAGGAGAGAAGTGCATTGGTCGGCATGGCTTCCCAGTACAACGACTCCTAAATCCTTACTTAATTTAGGGTCTTCTTTCGTAATGAGTTCACAGGCCTTAATCAAGTAATCGATACCTTTACGCTTGTCTGTAATCTTCATCGAACCGAACAGAAGCAGTCGCTTGTCTGTAGGCAGGTGAAGCTTTTCGCGGGCAAATTTCTTGGGACGCGGCATGAACAAGTTTGTGTTGATGGCATTGGGGATGCTGACGATGGTTTGTCCTTTGATCAAAGCACTGTTTCGGGCCATCTCTTCCAACCAATGGCTACAAGCCACAAATGTAATTTGGGAATTGTTGTATATCTTTGCTTTCTTGCGAAATATCTTATAGGATAAATCTTTTTTGTGCGGTTTCTGCAGCATCTCACAATTTTGGCAGCTACTTGTATATTTGTCACAATTGCCTGCGTAATGGCAGATACCGGTGAAAGGCCACATGTCGTGTAAGGTCCATACGATAGGCTTTCCGGAATCAATGATGCGTTTGATATCATTCAGTGATAACATCCCCTGATTGATCCAGTGCAGGTGGATAACATCTGCTTGGCGGAATTCGGGGAGTGATGTGATATTGGTTCCGGTATTGGCAATATCCACGGCAAACAGATTGTGTTTCTTGAAACCGTTGGCAGCCCAAATGACGATACGTTCCCAAGCGAATTGCCAGATTTTTCTCCATGATTTCTTTAAAGCAATAACGGACACTTGATCGGTCTGTTTGTCGCGAACCAGCATTTTTGCTTTGATGCCATTATTCTTTAAAGCTTCCATCAAGCGGTTGGCTGCAATGGCTGCTCCTCCTATCCGCTCTGCAGTATTGATGATAAGTACTCTCATGGGTCTAAAATTTTTGCAAAGATAGAGAAAAAAGCAAAACCTTTGGGCATGAAAAAATGGAAAATACCGTGTGTAGAAGCAAACAGGAGGCTATAAGGGAGGAGAGGTTTCTTATTTTATCTGGAAAAGTCTCCTTTGAGCGTGCGTTTGATTCTTCGCAGGGCTTTTGCTATGAACGAATTGGTTCGAGCATAATAATCTATATAGGCTTGTCGGGCTTCTGAGTTTTCTGTAGCCGGGAGGATCCGTTTTACAGGGATAGGATGCATGAATAGGTGGGATGCATACAATCCGCCGCCACCGCAATTGGTCCCGCTTCCGTCGAATCCTTCGTTTTGAACCAGTGATTTTCCTACGTTCAGTGAGAGAATGCCTCGAAGAAAGAGGGAGGCATTCCAACGGATAGCCCATGAATTGTTTTTCCCTTCAATCTGTCGGCGTAGCATGCGGGTATATCCGTATTTCCCATTAAAGTCGAAGGTATACGTCAGTCCTCTTTCTTCTAGTTCTTTGAGCAGGGCTTTTCCGTCCGGATTGAAGAATTTCCATGCTCTTTTCCAAGTTGCCCATCCCCAACTTCCTGTCCATCGTATCAAGAAAGTGTCGGGCAGGTAAGGAGCTTGAGTAAAGTCACATCCTTGGATATGTCCAACGGCTTCTTCGTCTTTGTAGACTTCCAGAGCGTCGTTCATGAACTGGAGGAAATAAGGGGCAGTGATCAAATCGTCTTCTAATACGATGACTTTTTCAAAGACATTGATTTGTGTAGTTACGCCGTCAATGATACTTTTGGCTAATCCCCAGTTTGTTTCCCGTTCAATATAATGAATGGCTTTAAATCCTTGGATGGTGTGGATATACGCCCGCACTTCGTTGACCAGTGGAACTTGTTCCGCATCTCGAGCAGCATCGGAGTAGATGAATAGTTCACTATCTGCAGCCAGCGTATTGTTTTTTAGTGCTTCTACTGTTCTTCGCACATGTTGTGGGCGGTTGTATACAAATAACAGGATGGGGGCATTCATAGGCTTTATTTAAACGGGTTATATTTTAGAAAACAGAGTCGGTCGGATAGCTTGTTCAGCCATGTATAGGGCTGGGGACCTCCATTCCTTCGTTTGTCTTCCAAGCAGTTTCGTAAGGATTGGATAGGGGCCTCGAAGAAGAGTTGCTTCAATACGGCTCCTTGTTTTTCTTTCAATTCCTGATACAATTTGGGATCGTTCTCTAATTGATGAATGAGTCGTACCATTTCATCCATGGTCTTTACATTGCATTCGTCAATAATCAGTTCATGATGGATAACTTCATCTCGATTCATGATAGCGAGTGCTCCTAATGAAATAGCCTCAGCTACCGAATTGCCTCGGATGGCTCTACCTCCCATCTTGACAAAATACTTGGCATCGAAAATGTGCTGCAGATTATCGAAGATGCGTTGTTGATGGAGAATGATTTCATATCCAGCATCAATTAAGGGTTGGAAATGAGCCGGCGCCTTTGTCACTGGGCGTTCAGTGGTGGAATTGATTTCCATAAAGATTCCTTGACGATGGGAAGGTCGTTTCAGATAACCTTGCATGAGGTTCTCCAAGGTATGCTGGCTGACGAAGGTGTAAGGAAAGTCTACGATTCCACATTTCTCGGCTACGATGCCTCGAGCCATTTGGTTGAGGGTTATGTCATAGCCGAAATGTACACTTCCTGTTGCCATATTGGCTTCTCCAATCATGTAGCCGAAAAGAGTTTCAGGGTAGTTGCGTACAACTTCGGTAGGAAGACTGACATTGATAGACAGTACAACATCGTATTGTCCCCAATTGATGTCCCTACAAGGAATAGCAAATTTTCCATTGGGATAAGGACTTCCGGGCTGCTTGAATTCTTGCCCTGGGATTTTATCCAATGTCTCGGTTTTCAGCAGATGTAAATATGGGGCAATATGAGGTATAACTTTCTTATAGATTTGTGTCTCTCGGTTCATTTCTTCTTTTACGATATAGAAATCGGCTCCCAGTTCTGCCATCAGTCCGATGGGACCTACTCGTCCCATGGAAGAGAATAAAATGGATGCTGCTTCCTTTTCTGAAGAAGGGCAGACGTATAGGTCTTGGTAGACCTCTTGTTTCACTAAGGCTATTTTCATGTTTCTGACGTCTTTAAAAACTGACTTTTTTCGTTTTATCAACGGTGTTAATAACTTTGTAAATTGCTTGGTAATCAATGGAATACCTTGTTGATAGCATTTCGTAATGCTTCGAGGTATCCTCTGCCGAATTTTAGGTCGGGCTCCATATAGTTCCCTTCCGCCCATTCGTTCCAAGATTTTAAGAAAACGATTCTTTCTTCTTCTGGCTTGTTTATTACTTGCTTGAAAGTGATTTCTGCATGTCGTTCGAACTTGTCAGGAGTAGAGTGGATAAGGATGTGTCCTGCTCTTCCCGAACGGGGAGAGTGGTCCCAATTAGGGATAAGCGTAGGATAGCAATCTGTCTGTTTGTCTTCTTCTCCCGTAAAGTATTTGGCGGCTTTTTCGTATTCGATTCGTCTGCCTTGTTTGAAGGCAAGACGCTGGAATTTGGCATTAATGCGTTCTATAAGGGAAAAATCTTTTTTGAAGACATCAAAGAGTCGTACCATAATAGTAGCTTGGAATCCCCATTCTTTATACAAAGGCATTTCTTCTGGTTTTGAAGTATGTCCTACAAAATGAATATGGAATCCTTCTTGGGCTGCCAGTTCTTGCCATAGGTCGATGAAATGTTTCATGTCGGGTACA
Source organism: Phocaeicola sp. (assembly GCA_020026225.1). Classification (GTDB taxonomy): domain Bacteria; phylum Bacteroidota; class Bacteroidia; order Bacteroidales; family Bacteroidaceae; genus Phocaeicola. The sequence goes on from JAHHQU010000039.1 coordinate 14,241, forward strand.
CTCATTGGAGAGTAGACGACAAAAATGGGACATCCGTTTACTCGGATGTAACGGGGGTCTTTAAAAGCGGGAAGAACAGCTTGGAAATGGGCTATGTAATCTTCATCACCTGGATAAAGTTGTTCCATGAGCATTTTGTTGCTTCCGTCCTTGCTGAATTGTTTGTCTTCCCAGCTATGATTGGCCCATGCTAGACAGAATGGAAAATCTGGCTCTCCGCTTTGTAGCACTTCATTGAAAGGGCGTTCTAACAATTGTCTTCCATTGCCGAACCAATAATGCCAGTAGCAAAAGCCTTCTATGCCGTATTCACGTGCCATATCTGCTTGTGCTTTGCGTGTCTCTGGCAGGCGTAAGTCGTAATAGCCTAAGTCTGCTGGTACTTTAGGTTGGTAATGTCCCTTGAAAAGAGGTTTGGCCTTGCCTACATTTGTCCATTCTGTGAATCCCTTTCCCCACCATTTGTCGTTTTCCGGTGTGGGGTGGAATTGGGGTAAATAGAATGCGATGACACGTACTTTCTTATTTTGTTCCATGAGTATGTTTTCTTTTATGTGTCCCTCGGTTCATTGAAAAGGGAGTTTATGAAACTTTGATTTTAGAATTAAAGTTTCTGTTTCAGTTTTCTTATAAATCGCTTCAAACTGTATCGACGTAGTCGTTGAAGAATGAATAGAGGCTGGAGTCGTAAGTAGTATCCGATCAGTCCTGCTTCAGAACAAGTTGCCAACCACTTCCTGTATTCATCTACAAATGGAGAATTCCAAGGTTTGTTGAGGCCGGCGTAGTGGACTTGTACCACTTCTCGCTGCATGCGATGCCATAGTTCCAACTCCTTTTCCCGGTTCCCTGCATAAGGACCATACGGATTGAATATTACCTGTTCATCGGGAACATGAAACTGGAATCCGCAGACTACATACTTATGGTCCATAAAACGGATTCCTTGGGTACAACATAATGCAATGCAGTCTTGTTCGGGTAACAATAAGCGGTGGGCATTGGAGCGGAAAAATTGGGTAAGTTCTGCTTGCTTATTGTCTCGACGCAGGCATTTCAAATTCAGAAGCATGTAGCCTGCTGAAATCTCATAGCGGGCTACGATGTCTATTTCTTCTGGAGTGAAGTTTGCTCGGTAGCGGGGAATGCTGGTATTTTCTTGTATCGGACGAGTCCCTGCATAATAGAAATCTTCTTCTGGAAATAAGAAATAGGAAGGTGAAATGTCGTCGGTAAATATGACATCTACATCCGAGAAGAGGATGCGGTCGTATGTAGGAAACATATCGGCAGCTGTAAGCTTATAGAATATTTCTTTTGAGAAATGAGATTTGACTTGTAATTTCTCCCAACCGGTATGGTATGCTGATGCGTCGATGAAGTCTATTCGTGCATTTTTGAATTGTGATACGATCTTTCTAATGCGACACTGGTGCTTGTTCTCCAAATCGGTATGGACAACGTAAAGGTGATACTGATAGTTTGTAGAAGCATGGCGAAGCAATGAATAAAAGGCCACGCAGGCTGCCAGCACATAATAGCGGTCGAATGTAAAGAATATAGGTATCGTTTTCATTTTACAAAGTTCAATGTTTCTTCTTGAGTAAGTAGTCGGTGGCTTCTAAGAACGTAACCGACCCGCTTAGTTTCATTAATATAAGGTATAAAGAAGCGGCAACGCTTACTTTGATTATTAATGAAAGGAGTATTTGATTGGTGAATGAGGCTGCCCATCCAGCAATTGTTATGCATGCGGCTGCAATCAGCAGGAAAGGAAGAATGTCTTTTAAAGCCTGCCAAAGGGTAAGGTTGATTTCACGGTGTACGTAGTGTTGCCATAGCCCTAACCAGCCGATGTTTATGCAAATATACGCGATAATCATAACTTTCAATCCATAAGGATGACAAATCAAAGCGGAAGCTATTTGAAATAGACCTAAAAAGATGGTATTCCACATAAATAAATCTGAACGATTTTTGCTGATGAGCAGGTTGGTATAGAGTCCTTGGATGGGGACAAATGCTCCTCCGATGCATAAGATTTGCATGAGTTGAGCACTTTCTGCCCATTTTTCGGTAATAGTTAGTACAATCAGTTCGTATGAAATGAGTGAGAGTCCCAGTAGGCAGGGAAAGGATACGAAGGCTGTGAAACGTAACATCTTACGGAATACACGGCATTGGCGAACTTTATCATCGGCTACGTCACGTAGTACGGGCTGGGCTATTCCATTTACCATACCTTGAATGGTACTGTATCCCATGGAGGTCCATTTGTTGGCTTGGTTGAAAAGGCCAACTTCTTTTTCTGAATAGTATTTGCCCAGAATGACAGACAACAGGTTATTGTTGATGTTAGAGGCTATATTAGTAAGAAGTATTTTACTGCTGAAGCCAATCATTTCCTTTAAAGGATGTAAGGAAATGTTCCAAGATGGTTTCCATCCTGAGAAAATCCAGAAAAGGAGAGAATTGGAGGTGACATAGACAAGACTCTGTGTGGCAATACCCCAATAGGACATGCCGCAAAATGCCATCGTAACTCCTGTTATACCCGATAAAATAAGGCTGGTTAATTGGATTAAGGCTTTCTGCTTGACTTTCATTTGTTTGAACAGCCAAGCGTTGTGAGCAGTTCCCAGACTGGCGATTACGAATCCCAAGAAGATGTAGCGGGCCAGAGGTGTCAGTGCTGGGGTGTTATAAAACCTGGCAATGGATGGTGCAAGGAAAAATAACAAGATATACAATGAAATCCCCATTCCCAAGTTGAACCAGAATACAGCATTGTAATCTTCGTGCTTTATTTCCTTTCGGTTGGCTAATGCTGCGGTAAATCCGCTTTCTTGAAGTGTAGAAGCCATCAGAGAGAAAATGGTGAGCATACCTACCATACCATAGTCGGAAGGACTCAGCATTCTGGAAAGAAGAATCCCAAAACATAGGTTCAGCAGTTGCTGTAAGCTGCTATTGATACCTCCCCAAAGGAGACCTCTTGCTGTCTTTTCTTTTAATGAGTTCACCATGTTCGGGTGATTTACTGTGATTATGAAGTGTTTTTATACGGTTACTTTAAAAGTACATGCAGTTCTGTTCCTTCTGTGGCGGAATAATCCGACATGAACAGAACAAAACTGCATGTTTATTTTTTCTAATCAATGATTAGAGAGAAGAGGCTATTAGCAAACTTTGCTACCTGGTTTCACTTCTTTCAACAAAGAAGTAACCGCCAGTGATCCGTCAAAGTTTTCAGCGCTTAGAATCATACCTTCACTTACCAAACCGTTCTTGAACTGGCGTGGAGCAAGGTTGGCAATGAACAAAACTTGTTTTCCTACTAATTCTTCTGGTTTGTAGTGCTGTGCAATACCGCTGACAATGGTACGGTCTTCCAAACCGTCGGCAATACGGAACTTCAACAGCTTCTTCATCTTAGGAACTGTTTCGCATTCCAATACGGTACCTACACGGATATCCAATTTTTCAAACTCTTCGAATGCGATGTTCGGTTTAATAGGGTCTGCCTTGTAGTTGGCTTCTTCGTTGGCTTTCTTAGTAGCCAATAGTTTGTCAACCTGTGTTTGGATAGCATCATCTTCAATTTTTTCGAACAACAATTCTGGCTTGTTCAACTGGTGACCGGCTTCAAGCAAGTCTGTACGGCCTAATTCAGCCCAGTCGAATTCTTCCATGTTCAGCATTGTACGCAATTTAGCAGAACTGAATGGCAAGAACGGTTCGAATGCGATGGCTAAGTTGGCAACCAACTGAAGGGCGATGTTCAAGATAGTGGCTACGCGGTCCATATCTGTCTTGGCCAATTTCCAAGGTTCTGTATCAGCCAAGTATTTGTTACCGATACGAGCCAAGTTCATGGCTTCTTTCTGTGCATCGCGGAATTTGAATACATCCAACAACTTTTCAACTTCTGCTTTTACGTCAGCAAATTCTTTCAAAGTTTCGTGGTCGTAATCTGTCAGTTCGTTAGCAGCCGGTACCTGTCCGCCGAAATATTTGTTGGTAAGAACCAATGCACGGTTTACGAAGTTACCGTAAACGGCAACCAATTCGTTGTTGTTGCGTGCCTGGAAGTCTTTCCAAGTAAAGTCATTATCTTTTGTTTCTGGAGCGTTAGCTGTCAATACGTAACGAAGAACATCCTGTTTGCCTGGGAAGTCCTGCAGGTATTCGTGCAGCCATACTGCCCAGTTGCGTGATGTTGAAATCTTGTCACCTTCCAAGTTCAAGAACTCATTAGAAGGAACGTTGTCTGGAAGGATGTAGCTGCCTTCAGCTTTCAACATAGCTGGGAATACGATACAGTGGAATACGATGTTGTCCTTACCGATGAAGTGAATCAAACGGGTTTCAGGATCTTTCCACCATTTTTCCCAAGAATCAGGGAGCAATTCTTTGGTGTTAGAAATGTAGCCGATAGGCGCATCGAACCATACGTACAAAACTTTGCCTTCTGCACCTTCTACTGGAACAGGAATACCCCAATCCAAGTCACGGCTTACGGCACGTGGTTGAAGACCCATGTCTAACCAACTCTTGCACTGGCCGTATACGTTTGGACGCCATTCTTTGTGACCTTCCAAAATCCACTGACGCAACCATTCTTCGTGCTTGTTCAAAGGCAAGTACCAGTGTTTGGTTTCTTTCATGACCGGTTTGCTGCCGCTGATGGCACTTTTCGGATTAATCAAGTCGGTTGGAGAAAGTGAAGTACCACATGCTTCACACTGGTCACCATAAGCACCTTCATGATGGCAATGAGGACATTCACCGGTAATGTAGCGGTCGGCCAAGAAGGTATGAGCTTCTTCGTCGTAATATTGCTCAGAAGTTTGTTCGATGAATTCGCCTTTGTCATATAATTTACGGAAAAAGTCGGAAGCTGTTTTTGCGTGAACTTCAGAACTGGTACGTCCGTAAACATCAAATGAAATACCGAATTCTTTGAAAGAATCGCGGATCAATGTATGGTAACGGTCTACTACATCCTGCGGAGTGATTCCTTCTTTCTTGGCACGGATAGTGATAGGTACACCGTGTTCGTCAGAACCGCCGATGAAGAGAACGTCTTCTTTCTTCAGACGCAAGTAGCGTACATAGATATCGGCTGGAACATATACTCCGGCAAGGTGACCGATATGTACCGGACCGTTGGCGTAAGGCAAAGCCGAAGTCACGGTGGTACGTTTGAATTTCTTTTCCATATATGTATAGTGTTATTGTTGTAATTGCATAATACAATGTGTGTGCAAAGATAGTGATTTTTGCGGTTTATCACTTGACCTCGTGTTAAATAGTTGGGGCTGGAAACGCAGATAATTGTGGGAGTAGGGTAGGGGAGTGTTTGAATGGGAGTGTAGGCTGTCTCTCTTTTTTTCTAAGGTTGAGGAGAATGGGGAATTGTTCAATAGATTGAGACTGTGCTTTAACCGTTCAACCTATTGAACAATGAAGATAGGGTTGTTCCCTATTATATTCGAAAAGATTCTGCTTTTTAAAAGCTATTTGAAAGAAGGTAAATATGGTTAGAATTGAATGGTTTTATCTTCGACTTTCGGTATGATTACTTTAAATTTATCTTGCGATTTTTCTACTGTTCTTTTTACCCTCTTTTTTCCTGTTTTTTGAACTTCTCTTTTGCCTTCTTCAATAAAACAGATTCCTCTTGCACTTAGCTTGTTGTCAATTTCTTCCAATTCACCTAAAGCTTCTTGATTTTGCAGGTAAATAAAGTATTGTTTTTGCTCTTCTAATGTAAGCTCTTCCAAAGGCTTCTTTGAAAACTTATTAATATTGATTTTTTTCATATTAATAAGCTCTTTTCTTCTGATTAACAAGTCTGCAGTAACCTTACCAAAATATTCTCTGATAGTAGGATATTTATCTGCTTCTTTTTATGATGGAATATAATACTTCTTCTGTAAAGGTAATAATGCTTCTTCTTTCTCTTTATTTGTAGTGGCATTTCTAATCGCTTCATTGATTTCAAAATCTGAAGCTCCTTTCCCTTTTAATAGGAGTGATATTTTCTCCCAATTTGGTTTGTTTTTTTTAGCCATAAATTTGAACTTTTAATTTGTACAAAATTACATATATTATGAAGATAAAGCAATGAAAACAAGGAATAAATTATTTAAAATAAATTGAAAATGATATCTGAATAGGTATCCTATAATTAGAGCGTATAATTTGTTTTTATTTGCTCTTATTCTTCATGCTATTTGAATAGAAAAGGACGTGAATTATTCAGCGAATAATAGTCTTATTTATACACTATATTAACTGATTATTTTAGGTATATGAATATCCTTTTTTATGTAATTAATTATATCTATAATTATTACTATTATATAGTATATATTTTTTTATTTATATGTAGGATTATTATCCGTATATATGACTTATAAATAGAATATAATATTAGTAATAATTGAAATTATTTTATTCTTTATAATGACTGAATAATTCATTAAATATGATAG
>JAHHQU010000040.1 GCA_020026225.1 Phocaeicola sp.
ACATTCAGAACCACAATCTGACGCTCTAACCAACTGAACTATAGTCACCATGTTGGTAATAATAATCGTTGCTTTCAAAAGGGTGACTAGTGGGACTCGAACCCACGACATTCAGAACCACAATCTGACGCTCTAACCAACTGAACTATAGTCACCATGTTGATTACCTTTTCAAAAGCGATGCAAAGGTAGGGATTATTTTTGAATATGCAAGCATTTTTATCAATTTATTTCAAAAAAAATATTCATCTATACCCTTTGTATACTTCTGCATCAAAGAGCGCGCCCCTTCCAAATAGCGTTTCATACCTGTTTTTTCTTTGACATTCAATAGCTTATCATCTATACCCGACGGATAAATCAAAAAATCTCCCTTTTCATTCCATACCGGTCGAGAAGTCCACACAAAGCCATATCCACAAGAAGCCATACGCGTATGTCCCGCCACCTTTTTCAAGGTCATTCGCACCACCATACCTCCATCTGTATGCCGTGCACTCATATTCGACACAAAATTTCCCAAAGAATATGCCACCAGATGATCTTCCGGGGTACATGCATCGGGAATCACCTCAACCGGCTGCACAACATGCGGATGTGCACCGATGACATGATCCACGCCCAGACTCAAAAGCCATCGCGCCAGTTCCCTGTCCTGTTTTCTTGGCACCAGTTCATATTCAACTCCCCAATGCATGCAAGCTATGATGACATCGGGACGCATCATCCGAGCCTTAAAGACATCCTTCCGAATCTGCTCCCTATCGATATAATTGACCACCACGGGAGGAACGGGACGGATGCCGTTCGTTCCATACGTATAATTCAGGAAAGCAATGCGAAAGCCCTTTTTCTCAACCAACAAAGGATACTGATGCATCCGTTCCAAGGTATCACGAAAGACCCCCGTATGAAGCACCTTCAATGAATCCAGCAAGGAAAGCGTACGACAAGCCCCTCGGCTTCCCCTATCCAGGCAATGATTGTTAGACAACAACAAGACATCAAACCCCACCATTCTCAAGGCACGGGCGAAGTCATCGGGAGCACTGAAAGCAGGATATCCCGTATACGGCTTTCCACCCAAGGGGACTTCCAGATTACCGACCGCCAAATCGGCACGCTTGATTTCAGATGCCACATGTGCAAAACAAGCCTGATAATCATATTTTCCATGCGGACGCTGTGCCGCCACGAGCTGTGCCTTATGCTGCATCAAGTCCCCTGCAAAAAACAAGGACAAGGTATCGGCAGAATCTGCGAAGACAACCGTAGCCGAGGTTTCCCAAACGACCAGCAAGAACAGCTTCAAAATGTTTGCTACTATCCGATTCATCAAACAAGGAGTTATCCATAGATAGCCTTCTTACCAGCCAGCAAGGTATTCTTCATCAAAGAAACGATAGTCATCGGTCCGACTCCACCTGGAACTGGAGTTATATACGAACACTTGGGAGCCACTTCCTCAAAACAGACATCACCAGTCAATTTAAAGCCCGACTTACGTGTAGCGTCAGGCACTCGCGTAGTACCCACATCAATAACGACCGCACCTTCCTTCACCATATCCGCCTTGACAAAGTTCGGTTGCCCCAAAGCAGCAATAATAATATCTGCACGACGGCATTCATCCACCAAGTTCGTACTTCTGCTATGACATACGGTTACCGTAGCATCCCCCGGATAAGCTTTCTGCATCATCAATGTAGCCATCGGCTTTCCTACAATGTTACTTCGTCCGAGCACCACGCATTTTTTCCCTTGGGTCTCAATATGATAACGCTTCAGCAATTCCAGTATCCCATTCGGAGTTGCCGAGACATAACAAGGAAGGCCTATAGACAAACGGCCCACATTAATGGGATGAAAGCCATCCACATCCTTTCTATAGTCTATCGCTTCAATCACCTTCTGCTCTGAAATATGCTTCGGCAAGGGAAGCTGGACGATAAATCCATCGACATCAGCATCTCTATTCAGTTCCTCAACCTTTGCCAAAAGTTCCTCTTCAGTCACATCACTCTCATAACGAACCAAAGACGACTTAAAGCCACACTCTTCACAAGCCTTCACCTTATTAGCGACATAAGTCTCACTACCGCCATCGTGTCCAACCAAGATTGCGGCCAAATGGGGACGTTTTTCTCCTCTTGCCACCATATCGGCCACTTCAGCAGCAATTTCCTGCTTGATTTGTCCAGAAACAGCTTTTCCGTCTATCAGCGTCATAATTTCATTTTTTAAGATTAGTATAATCACAAAGGTAGTCTAAAAAAGCCGAAGAGTTAGGATTTTCCTTTGTTTTTATGTCCTATATTATAGAAAACTTCATTTCTTGACAATTCGTGAAATGAAATTTGACAAAAATCTATTAACTTTGCATAGTATATTATGCATAAAAAATATCTTTATATAATACTCGTTGCAATTTTCTGCCTGACAACGACAAGGGCGGAAAAGATTTGTGCGGCCGATCTAACCAATAAATTCACAGTGGTCATCGATGCCGGACACGGAGGTCATGACCCTGGGGCCATCGGAAGAAGAGGCAAGGAAAAAAACATCAATCTGGAGGTAGCACTCAAACTCGGGAAAGCCATCGAGAGGAACTGTAAAGACACCCGCGTAGTATACACCCGCAAAAGAGATGTCTTCATTCCACTTCACAAACGAGCTGAAATAGCGAATGACGCCAAAGCCGATCTCTTCATTTCCATCCACACGAATTCATTGGCAAAACGCAGTACACGAATCAGCGGAACCGAGACATACACCCTGGGATTACACAAGACGAAAGAAAATCTGGAAGTGGCCCAAAAGGAAAATGCTGTCATTTTAATTGAAGACAATTATCAGCAACAATATGCCGGATTCAATCCGAACTCAGCAGAGAGTTACATCATCTTTGAATTCATGCAAGACAAGAACATGTCTCAAAGCGTCAGCTTCGCTTCCAAAATCCAAAAAGAATTCAGAGGCATCCACCGCACAGACCGTGGAGTACACCAAGCGGGCTTCCTCGTACTGAGAGAAACCTCCATGCCAAGTGTCCTGGTTGAATTGGGCTATATTTCCAATCCCAACGAAGAACACTACCTTCTGTCGGAAGAAGGAACTTCCGCACTGGCTAATTCCATCTATAAAGCATTTGTCAACTACAAGCGAGAAGGAAACAGCGTCACGACAAAGGTCAACCTCGGTCCATCGGAACCCACCCAGGCAAGCCGAAGCGAAAAAAGGAACACGCAGGCATCAGCCAACCAGCTCCGTACATCAGAAACCCGAACTGCGGCCAGCGAGAAGGTCAATCCCCAAACTGCCCGTCCAGTTTTCAAGATTCAGATTCTCACCTCCGACAGGCTGCTACCCAGCAAGAGCCGCCAATTCAAGGGACTTGCTCCCGTTGAGCACTACAAGGAAAAAGGAATCTACAAATATACCTATGGGGCAGACACGGATTACAACAAAATCCTGCGTCTGAAACGAAGCAAGACCCATTCCAAATTTAAAGATGCATTCATCATCGCCTTCAAGAACGGCAAAAAGATGAATGTCAATCAAGCAATAAAAGAATTCAAACAAAACAGAAAATAAAAAGACTAGAATAAACATGAAAAAAGAAGTAAAAATCGGTTTGGCCGGAATAGCCTCATTAATCATCCTCTTCTTCGGCATCAACTATTTGAAAGGTATCAATATGTTTCAGCCGGAAACCTATTATTTAGTAGAATTTACAGACGTAAATGGATTGGCTAAATCAAGCCCTGTTTTTGCTAACGGATACAAGGTAGGACTTGTACGCGATATCGAATACAATTTCAAAAAGCCAGGTCACGTGGTAGTAGGAATCGAAATGGACAAGGCCATGAAAGTTCCGGAAGGAAGCCATGCTGAACTGATCACAGAAATGCTGGGTACGGTAAAAATGAACCTTCACCTGAACATTGAAAACAGCCATTTCATAAATCCTGAAGATACCATCCAAGGTATAGCCAACCCAGGAATCATGGGCATGGCAGAAAAAGACCTGTTGCCAAAAGTAGAACAACTGATGCCCAAGATGGACTCCATCTTAAATTCACTGAACAAACTGCTGGCTGATCCTGCTTTGACACAGACTCTGCACAATGCTGAACAGCTCACAGCTTCTTTGAAAGTGACAAGCACCCATCTCCAGTCATTGATGAGCAAGGATATTCCTCAGATGACCGACAACGTGATTACCCTCACCGAGAACTTGAAAGGCATCAGCAACAATTTAAAGGATATCGATTTCGCCTCAACGTTCAAAGAGGTTGACGCCACTTTAAAGAACGTACACCTTCTTACCGACAAGTTGAACAGCAAAGACAATTCGTTGGGTCTACTGATGAACGACACAGGCCTGTACAACAACTTGAACGCCACTACGGCCAATGCAGCCAGTCTACTTGAAGACTTGAAAGCACACCCGAAACGTTACGTCCATTTCTCAATTTTCGGGAAAAAAGACAAATAAATACAAAACTTGCGTTTGAAGCCTATTTAGAAAATGTCTAAATAGGCTTCAAACGTTTTAAATACAGAATAAATTCAAATATCAAGCTGATTGTCAGTAAAATAGGCTTTTATACAAGAATCATCTCCTAAAAGAATGTTTTAAGGTAACATTTTAATATTCAACCGATTGAGTTGGGCTTCATTCTTAATAAAAAAAGAGTCACAAACCAACCTGTTAATTTACTGATTTACAGCCTCTTTATTATAATTTTAAAAAAGCAAACAAAAATAGATTTGTTTTTTACAAATATGATTACGAAATTTGCAAATGTAGAAGTTTCGCTTTTTTAATAAGACACATGTATGTTTGAGAATAATCAGGCTGTTTCATTATGGGCTCGCTGTCTCCGTTTCATTCAGGACAACGTTAATGAATCAGCTTTTAAAACGTGGTTTGAGCCAATTGTTCCATTGCATTATGAGAACAACGCATTGACAATTGGAGTACCCAGTCCTTTCTTCTATGAATACTTGGAAGAAAAGTACGTGGGTATACTTCGTGCTGCCATTTATAAAGAAATCGGTGAAGGCACGGAATTGATGTACTCTATCCTGACGGATAAGACCAACCATATTACCGTAAATGTAGAAGGTACCAAACGCTCGCCCGCTTTGGAATCTGCCGCTTCCGTTCACAATGCCAATAAGGCTCCAACTCCTTTACAATCTCAAACAGTTCAGGATTTGGATCCTCATTTGAATCCGAACTACAACTTTGAAAACTTCATTAAAGGAAGCAGCAACGAATTTTCGAGAACAGTAGCAGAAACTGTCGCTCAAAATCCAGCTAGAACATTCAACCCGTTATTCTTATACGGACCTTCAGGCGTTGGAAAGACTCACTTGATCAATGCTATCGGTACCCGTATCAAAGAGTTGTACCCTAATAAGCGAGTCCTGTATGTGTCTGCTCACTTATTTCAGGTTCAGTATACGGATTCGGTACGCACCAACCATTTCAACGACTTCATCACTTTCTATCAGACAATTGACGTCTTAATCATTGATGATATCCAAGAATTTGCAGGTGTTACCAAAACACAGAATACATTCTTCCACATCTTCAACCACTTGCACCAGAACGGCAAACAGCTGATTCTTACTTCCGACCGTGCGCCTGTTATGTTGCAAGGTATGGAAGACCGTCTGCTCACCCGATTCAAATGGGGTTTGGTGGCTGAATTGGAAAAGCCAGACGTTGAATTACGTAAAAACATCCTGCGCAACAAAATTCGCCGCGACGGATTGGTTATTCCTGAATCGGTGATCAGCTACATCGCAGAAAACGTCAATGAAAGCGTACGTGAGCTGGAAGGCATCGTCAACTCCATGCTTGCCCAGTCCATTCTGCTGAAACGCGAAGTCAACTTGGATTTGGCTCAGCATATTGTCCGCAAGGCCGTTCGCTGCGCTGAAGTCAAGCCAATCTCTGTCAATGACATCATTGAAAAGGTATGTACTTACTTTAAAGTAGATACATCGACCATTCATACCAAAACCCGCAAACGCGAAGTGGTTCAGGTTCGTCAGGTAGCCATGTACCTGGCCAAAAAACATACCGACACCTCTTCCTCAAAAATCGGCAAGCTGATCGGCAACAAAGATCACGCTACCGTACTACACGCCTGCAAGATTGTAAAAGATCAAGTAGATGTAGACAAAGCATTCAAACAAGAAATTGAAGCGATAGAAGCTACTCTGAGAAGTTGAACTGATCGCACACGATAACAAGAATCATCCCTGCGTACGGCAATCCGATGATTCTTTGTCGTTAATGGGGGTTCCTTATGGGAATACCCTTTTTTTGTCTACCTACTTTCCTGCCCTTCGCAAGCACTCCCAACAGCCGCCATGACAAGCAGCGACTCTCCCTCCACACGTCTTACCGACACTCCCCAACAACCATCCCCATACCGACAAGCAATCAAGCTTTTGCCAATCCACCGGTGAAGGAATAAAAAAAGTCCTGCCATTTACCAAAGGGCAACTGACAAGACTCTTTAAAATCATCTTTACTGAAGATTCCAGAAATACAAAGCTCGCTCACCTCATCGGAAGTACCACAAGCGAGGACCCTCAACAAAATCCCTGCTTCTTCAGCACATCAAGCAAATTCCCAGACATGGCCTCATTATCTGCTTTCTTATAACGAATATCCGTAAAAATTTGAGCCAATGTCTCCGTTTGGTTGATTCTTACAAATTCCTTATTCTCAGGAAGAGATTCTTTTGCTCCGAACAATTCATCAATATCCGTTGCAGCATAATCATGATAAACTTCTTGATGAACGATTCCCTTCAACGGCAAACGGTCGGTCTGCTGCGGATTCTCATCGGGATAACCGACGGTAATGGTAGCGACCGGAACCACCAACTTCGGCAATTCCAACAATTCGATAATCTGTCCGGGATTATAAATAGTAGTACCCAAATAACAAGTACCCAACCCCTTTTCTTCGGCCAACGTACAGAAATTCTGAGTTACCAGCAATGCATCTGAAGCCGCATTCATGAAAGAAAGGAAATTGTCATATCCCGGAACCGCCTTACGCTGCTCACACCACTTAGAAAAGCGATTGAAATCCGCACAGAAAGTAAGCACGACAGGAGCTGAAGTCACCATCGGTTGGTTAAAATGCAACGGAGCAAGCTTTGCCTTACGTTCCGCATCGCGAGTTACCACAACACTATAAAGCTGCATATTCCCCATGGTCGGGGCACGAAAAGCCGTTTCAAGAAGTTCATTCAACAAATCTTCAGGAATTTCCTGAGATTTATATTTGCGGATGGTCCGTCTGTTTTTTACTGATTCCATAATTCATTTTTGTTTATATACCAAAGTTAGCATTTTGTTTCAGAAAACAGAAAAGAGAAAAAGAACTTTTAAACCAATTATTTTCTTTTTTGGACAACTTCTTCTCCTTTGAAATATCATAACATACTATAAAACAACAAGTTAAAGTTTCGTTTTGGAAAACTTGCTACCTGTTGATAACTTTTCAATCTTTTCCTTTGCCGATTGAGAAAACATTTATAGCTTTGCATCGGTTTTGTTAGAATAATGTGAAACTTCTACAACTTCAACATTATATCAATATAATTCCTGACAATCGTGGAAAAGAAAACTTACACCTTTGACGAAGCTTATCAAGCTGCGTTAGAGTATTTCAATGGGGACGAGTTGGCAGCCCGCGTTTGGGTAAACAAATATGCCGTAAAAGATTCTTTCGGAAACATCTACGAATTATCTCCGAAAGACATGCACTGGCGTCTTGCAAATGAGATTGCACGCATCGAAGCCAACTACCCTAATCCTATCAGTGCCGATGAACTCTTTAGTTTATTCGACCGTTTCAAATACATCGTACCTCAAGGAAGTCCAATGACAGGTATCGGCAACGACTTTCAAGTTGCCTCCCTTTCAAACTGCTTCGTAATCGGGCTGGACGGTTCCGCCGACTCTTATGGAGCCATTATCCGTATCGATGAAGAACAGGTACAACTGATGAAACGTCGTGGCGGCGTAGGTCATGATCTTTCCCACATCCGCCCGAAAGGTTCCCCGGTAAAGAACTCTGCACTGACATCTACCGGTCTGGTACCATTCATGGAACGCTATTCCAACTCAACCCGTGAAGTAGCCCAAGACGGACGCCGCGGTGCGTTGATGCTTACCGTATCAATCAAACATCCTGATTCGGAAGCATTCATTGACGCTAAAATGACCGAAGGAAAAGTTACAGGAGCCAACGTTTCTGTAAAACTTGACGACGAGTTCATGCAAGCTGCCGTCAATCATCAGAAATACATTCAGAAATACCCAATCGACTCAGACCATCCGATGACAACCAAAGAAATCGAAGCATCGGCTCTCTGGGGAAAAATTGTTCACAATGCATGGAAATCGGCCGAACCAGGCGTTCTGTTCTGGGATACAATTCTGCGTGAATCTGTTCCAGACTGCTATGCCGACCTTGGTTTCCGCACCGTTTCTACCAATCCATGCGGTGAAATTCCATTGTGTCCATACGACTCTTGCCGTTTGTTGGCTATCAACCTCTACTCATACGTAGTCAATCCTTTTACTTCCGAAGCCTACTTCAACTTTGACCTGTTCAAAAAGCACGTAAGCCTCGCCCAGCGTATCATGGATGACATCATCGATTTGGAACTGGAGAAGATTGAACGCATCATGAAGAAAATCGACTCCGATCCAGAAAGTGATGAGGTGAAAGGAGCTGAACGCCATCTTTGGGAAAAAATTTACAATAAATCCAAATTAGGCAGACGTACCGGTGTAGGTATCACCGCAGAAGGTGATATGATTGCCGCAATGGGTCTTCGTTACGGTACAGAAGAAGCTACCGACTTCGCAGAAAGCGTACACAAGACCATTGCCATCGAAGCCTACCGTTCTTCTGTAAAAATGGCTCAAGAACGCGGTGCTTTCGACATCTACGACAGCGCCCGTGAAAAAAACAACCCATTCATCAACCGTATCAAAGAAGCTGCTCCAGACTTGTACGAAGAAATGGTAAAATACGGCAGACGCAACATCGCCTGCTTGACCATCGCTCCTACCGGCACGACCAGCTTGATGACACAGACCACTTCTGGCATCGAACCCGTATTCATGCCTGTATACCGCCGTCGTAGAAAGGTAAATCCGAACGACGCCGATGTACATGTGGACTTTGTGGACGAAACAGGCGACTCCTTTGAAGAGTACACCGTATACCATCACAAGTTCCTTACTTGGATGAAAATTAACGGATACGATCCAGAGAAGCGTTACACTCAAGAAGAAATTGATGAGTTGGTGGCCAAATCACCGTATCACAAAGCTACCTCCAACGATGTAGACTGGCTGATGAAAGTGAAGATGCAAGGACGCATCCAGAAATGGGTGGATCATTCTATCAGTGTAACCATCAACCTGCCGAACAACGTAGATGAAGAGCTGGTCAACCGCTTATACGTGGAAGCATGGCGTTCTGGCTGCAAGGGATGTACTGTCTACCGTGACGGTTCTCGTTCCGGCGTACTTCTGTCTACGAAAAAGAGTGAGAAAAAGGAAGATGAATGCCACTGCAAACCACCTCAGGTAGTAGAAGTTCGTCCTCGTGTATTGGAAGCAGACGTAGTACGTTTCCAGAACAATAAAGAAAAATGGGTCGCTTTAGTCGGTTTGCTGGACGGACGCCCTTACGAAATCTTCACCGGTCTTCAAGATGACGATGAAGGCATCGTATTACCGAAATCCGTCAACCGCGGCCGCATCATCAAGAATTACGATGAGAACGGTAACAAGCGATACGATTTCCAATTTGAGAACAAGCGCGGCTACAAGATGACAATTGAAGGTCTATCCGAACGCTTCAACAAAGAATACTGGAACTATGCCAAATTGATTTCAGGTGTGCTCCGCTGGAGAATGCCAATCGACCAGGTAGTGAAACTTGTCAGCTCATTGCAGTTGGACAGCGAAAACATCAATACTTGGAAAAACGGCGTAGAACGTGCATTGAAGAAATACGTTCAAGATGGAACCGAAGCAAAAGGAATCAAATGTCCGAACTGCGGCCACGAAACATTAGTATACCAAGAAGGTTGCCTCATCTGCAAGACTTGCGGGTCTTCACGTTGCGGATAATCGACTTCACATACAAACAATCACTAAACGAAGCGAAGAGATTCTTATATCATATAAAATCACTTCACTTCGTTTCAACTTTTATCTATTACTAAAGGCGGTATACACTACCTATTGAATCTTACAAAAAACGTTTATGAAAGCTGAAACCATGTATATTCGCTTGGAGAACCTGAAGTTCTTTGCCTTTCACGGTGTTCTGCCACAAGAAAACTCGGTGGGAGCACACTACACGGTAAACCTACGACTCAAGACCGACTTTTCGAAAGCCGCCGAAACTGACGAATTAGCAGATACCATCAACTATGCCGAAGTTTTTGAAGCGACAAAAGAGGAAATGCATATTCCATCCAAATTACTGGAACATGTGGCTTATCGGATAGGCAAACGAATCATGAATCAATTTCCATCCGTAGAAGCCGTAGACATTTCCATCTACAAGGAAAATCCTCCTATGGGAGCTGACTGCGGCAACGTAGGAATAGAAACAAGCTACACACGATAAGCCGCTTCACTTGAAAAGTACGATACTATGAACTGATTCGCACAGACAACTAGTCTGCAGACGAATATCCCAAAAGGAGAGTTTCACCGGAACAACCATCTTATAAAGATTTATCTTCCGGATTCAGAACTGTTACAATCTGAATGAATCCATACGCTTATCATTTTAAACCGTAACTTAATTTTATATATTTTTTATAGTCTACTAATAATCTTTAAGCAAAAGCGTATGTTTACACAAGGAAAACGACTATAATTCCTTCTTTTCCATCATGGCTATCAATATAAAAAGATGTATCTTTGCAACATTGAAAAAAGATAGAAAGTAAAATTAATCCCTAACAATAAATAAACAAACAAAAAGAAAATGACTAAAAGATTCGTACTTAGCTGGCTGATGATGGCATTTTTGCTTCTTCCGGCAATGGCACAGATTCAAGAGCCAATCACATTTGAAACTGAATGGAAAAAGATTTCAGATACTGAAGCTGAAATCATCTTCAACGGTACACTTGAAGAAGGATGGCACGTATACTCTACAGAGTTAGGTGACGGCGGCCCTATTTCTGCAACCTTCAACGTAGAGACTCAAGAGGGAATTGAACCAGTTGGAAAATTGACTCCCAAAGGAAATGAAATAAACAAGATGGACCCTATCTTCGAAATGATGGTACGTTATTTCGAAGGCAAGGCAACCTTTGTACAGAAGGTTAAAATCACATCGAAAAACTATAAAATCAGCGGCTATTTGGAATACGGTGCCTGCAACGATGAAAACTGCCTTCCACCTACCAGTGTAGACTTCTCTTTCTCAGGAGAATCGAAAGTAGCAGCCGCTCCTGCAGGAACTGCCAAAGCAGAGCCTGCTAAAGAAGCCGCAGCTCCTACAAAAGTAAGCAACTCTCATGCTGAAGTAGATTATTGGACTCCAGTAATCAGCGAATTGAACAGCTTCGGTGAACATACTGGTCAGGATTCCATGACTTGGTACTACATTTTCTTCACAGGACTTGTAGGCGGTTTGTTAGCTTTGTTCACTCCTTGCGTATGGCCGATCATCCCAATGACCGTTAGTTTCTTCTTGAAACGTACTAAAGATAAAAAGAAAGGTATCCGTGACGCAGTCACTTATGGTATTTCCATCATTGTAATCTACCTGACCTTGGGTCTTGCCGTTACATTAATCTTCGGTGCAAGTGCCTTGAACGCCCTTTCTACCAACGCTGTATTCAACATCCTCTTCTGCTTGATGTTGTTGGTTTTCGCCGCTTCTTTCTTCGGAGCATTCGAAATCACACTTCCATCTAAATGGAGCAATGCAGTAGACAACAAAGCGGAATCAACAACCGGTCTGTTAAGCATCTTCTTGATGGCCTTCACCTTGTCGTTGGTTTCATTCTCATGTACAGGTCCGATCATCGGATTCCTTTTGGTGGAAGTTTCTACTTCAGGCAGCATCATCGCTCCTGCCATCGGTATGCTCGGTTTCGCCATCGCTTTGGCTTTACCGTTCACCTTGTTCGCACTCTTCCCATCTTGGTTGAAGTCAATGCCTAAATCTGGCGGTTGGATGAACGTCATCAAAGTATCTTTAGGTTTCTTGGAATTGGCATTCGCCCTCAAGTTCTTATCAGTAGCCGACTTGGCTTATGGATGGAGAATCCTCGACCGTGAAACATTCTTGGCTTTATGGATTGCCATCTTTGGTCTGTTGGGTATGTATCTGTTGGGTAAAATCAAATTCCCTCACGATGACGATGAAAACAAAATCGGCGTTGCCCGATTCTTCATGGCCTTGGCTTCATTGGCTTTTGCCATCTACATGATTCCTGGTTTGTGGGGTGCTCCTCTAAAAGCAGTCAGCGCATTTGCTCCTCCTATGCAGACACAGGACTTCAACCTTTATAAGAATGAAGTTCACGCTAAATTCACCGATTACGAAGCAGGTATGGAATATGCACGCCAGAACAACAAGCCTGTCATGCTCGACTTTACAGGTTATGGCTGCGTAAACTGCCGTAAGATGGAATTGGCTGTATGGACTGATCCTAAAGTCAGCAAGATGCTGAATGAAGATTACGTATTGATTACCCTTTTCGTCGACAATAAGACCAAATTGGCTGAACCTATAAAAATCACAGAAAACGGTTCTGAACGTACTCTCCGTACGGTAGGCGACAAATGGAGCTACTTGCAGCGCTCTAAGTTCGGTGCAAACGCTCAGCCGTTCTACGTGCTGATTGACAATGAAGGTAAGCCACTTAACAAGTCTTACTCATACGATGAAGACATCAAACTATACATTGATTTCTTGGAAACAGGTTTGAAGAACTACAACAAGTAATCAATTTTATAACATTGAATAAAGATATGATTCCACAATCTGAAAGAGAGCAGATCATTGCCCTCATAAAGAGAGAAGTTGTTCCGGCAATAGGCTGCACTGAGCCTATTGCGGTAGCACTTTGCGTTGCCAAAGTAGCAGAATTGCTGAAGCAGAAACCAGAAAAGATTTCTGTTCAGTTAAGTGCAAATATATTAAAGAATGCAATGGGAGTAGGTATCCCTGGTACGGGAATGATCGGTTTGCCTATTGCAGTAGCCTTAGGAGCCTTGATCGGAAAATCAGAACTCCAACTTGAAGTACTTAGAGATTCTACTCCAGAAGCTGTAGCAGAAGGAAAGAAGATGATTGATGACCAAATCATCGACATCACACTCAAGAAAGGCATCGAAGAAAAATTGTATATCGAAGTCACTGCAACTGCAGGAAACGATACTGCAACAGCTATTATCAGCGGTGGACATACTCATTTTATTTATATTGCATTCAACGGAGAAGTTCTTCTTGATGAAAGAAATGCCCAAACAGGAAGCACTGCAGAAACCAAAGAAGTTGAATTGAATCTGCGCAAGGTTTATGAATTTGCGACTACAACTCCTGTTGAAGACCTCAAATTCATCCTTGAAGCCCGCAACTTGAACAAGAAAGTAGCCGAACGCTCTTTCCAAGGAAACTATGGCCATGCTCTCGGAAAGACATTGAGAAGCAGCGACAGCGAAAAGTTAATCATGGGCGACAGCACATTCACCCATATCCTGTCGTATACTTCAGCAGCATGCGACGCTCGTATGGGCGGTGTTATGGTTCCGGTTATGAGTAACTCAGGCAGTGGCAACCAAGGTATCGCCGCTACCCTACCTGTGGTTATCTATGCTGAAGACAACCACAAGACTGAAGAGGAACTGACTCGTGCCTTGATTTTGAGCCACCTGACAGCAATCTACATCAAACAAAGTTTGGGCCGCTTATCGGCACTTTGTGGTTGTGTTGTAGCAGCAACAGGAAGCAGCTGCGGCATCACCTACCTGATGGGCGGAAAATACCAGCAAATCGTCTTTGCCGTACAAAACATGATTGCCAACCTGACCGGAGTTATCTGTGACGGTGCCAAACCAAGCTGTGCATTGAAGTTGACAACCGGCGTTTCCACAGCCGTTCTTTCAGCAATTCTGGCCATGGAACATAAGTGTGTCACTTCTGTAGAAGGTATTATTGAAGACGATGTGGACCGCAGTATCCGCAACTTGACCAAAATCGGTTCTATCGGTATGAATGAAACAGATAAGTTGGTTTTGGACATCATGACCCACAAGAATTGCTATTAATGCAATATAAACAAGCACACATTCAGTAGAATCGTATCCGCTAAAAATTTATCAAGCATCGTACCGAAGGACTCACCCTTCTGCGATGCTTGATTTTTTAATGGACTAGACCTAATTATGAGAACGACAACAGAAACCGATTATTTGCAGCAACTGATTCAAGAAGGTGAACACATTCACCAGGATTTCAAATTTGAAATTTCCGATGCACGCAAAATAGCCAAAAGTCTGTCGGCCTTTGCCAATACCGAAGGAGGCAGGCTCCTTATCGGCGTGAAAGATAACGGGAAAATAGCTGGTATCCGTTCGGAAGAAGAAATCTACATGATTGAATCGGCTGCCACCATGTATTGCAAGCCGGCGGTAGAATTTCAAAGCCGTCTTTACCGGACAGAAGGGAAGAATGTATTGGAAGTCTATGTTCCGGAAGTGGAAGAGAAACCCATTTATGCCATAGACGAGAACCAGAAGGCTTGGGCATACGTCCGTATAGCCGATGAAAACATCCTGGCTGACACCGTTTACCTGAACCGCTGGCGACACAACAAAAAAGAAGAACGAGTGATGATGGTGTATTCAGAACGGGAACAACATTTGCTCGATATTTTGGCACAGCATGGAGCTTTAAGCCTCAACCAATGCAGCCGGCTGTCACACATTCCACAAAGACAGACCAGTGAATTGCTGGCAGACTTCATCCGTTTCGACTTAGTGGAACAATTCCTGAAAGAGCATACCTTCTATTTCCAACTGAAAGAAGAGAGCTTGATTCCCTAAATACTTTTTCTCGACTGCCACCGCAGCAGGCATAAGAAAATTTAAAGCCCTTAGATATCCCTACCTGCCAACAGGTAGGGATATCTAAGGACTAACTTTATCACGTGAGCGACAATTCTTCGGCGTTCCACCTTTCTCGAAGCAAACTTGCTGGATGAGAAAAGAATCCAAGGCCCCGCATCCTCGTCTGCTCAAACTAAAATTCTATCACTTCTTCATGAATCGAATCACTACATCCTTCCACACCATGTATCCTTTTCCCAGCAGATGAAGGCCATCGTTCGTATATTCCTTCTTTAACTTTCCTTCTTCATCTGCAAATGCTGAAAAGAGATCGATGTACTCCACCTGCTCGTTGCCGGCCATCTCCCGAATTGCATCGTTAATGGCTGGAATACGCTTCCACTGTGAAGTGTGACCTGCAAACTTCCCATAGACGGGATTTACCGGCAAGATACTTTGAACATACAATCGTGTACGCGGTGATTCTGCCTTGATTCTTTTCACGATTCTTTCCACTCCATCAATCACCAGCTGATTGTCTTTGCCACGACCGATGTCGTTGATACCAATCAGCAAGAAAATCTTCTTAGGATTTCCCTTAAGAATGGTATGCAAACGGTCATAGACCCCATCGGTCGTATCTCCGCTGATACCTCTGTTTTTCACATGACAATCAGCAAACAGCTCACTCCATTCTGCTCCATCCGTGATGCTGTTTCCTAAAAAAATGATGTCCTTCGATGAAGTCGGCAGTGTTTCAAAATGCGATGCACGCTGATAATAGTACGTAGAATAAACCCTACCACCACGAGAAGCAGCCGACTGTGCATTTCCTACCTGCAAAAGCAAAGGAAAGCACCATACAAATAAAAACAAAATTTTTTTCATCATCGTTCTATATCTAAGATTAAAAATAAGATGCTCTTCTATCGAATTTCTCCACGGAAAGTAGATGCAGGCAGTTCCTCCTGATTGACCAGATTGGCCCGCGTAAAAGGCTGCCATGCATAACGCACAAAACGAGGACGATTTACCTTGTGCGATTCCAAGATAATCTGTCCCTCTTGAACTCTCGCTTCAGCAGGATAATACAGTCCGTCGACTTCTGCCAATTCGAAACCATCAATTTGTGTACTGCCTTTTGCGGCGTGCATCCCTTCACCGTAATCAAACTGTACCCAGACCTGATGATTGTGACTCTTTGCCGATTTGAACAAAGGTCCCGATGGAGTCACAGCACACTTGTAATCGCAAGCCAAAGCCCAACGAGCCAAACGTTCCCCAACAGGAAATTTATTTTGCGGATGAACGTTCAAGGAATCCCCCCAATCGGATGAAACGGCCATACCAGTATGTGCAATCTTCTGCATCAGCCTGCGCTGGCTGTCGCGGAACCGCGGCCACGAAGGACGATTCAAGCTCGACAACTGGACGAAGTAAAATGGCATTCGAGGATTTTCCCAATAGGAGCGCCAACTTCCTACCAACAATTCGAACAAACGTTCATGGGCCTCCATATTATGCGCATTCGATTCACCCTGATACCAAATCACTCCTTTGACCGGATATTTTTTTAGAGGCAAAATACCAGCCTCGAACAAGTAACAAGGTTCATAAGGATGGCGTTTAACCCCGTCGGCAGCCAACTGCAAATTGACTCCTGCCCGCTCTCGAGCCCAAGGTTGAATGAAATCATTGTGCAACCAATCCTTTAAAATCGCTGGAAATTCCATTTCAAGAGTATGTCTGTCTATCCAGGATTCGGTAGTAGAGCCTCCCACAGCATTACATATCAAGCCAACAGGAACCTGCAGACTGTCTTGCAACAAGCGACCGAAGGAGTATGCTACGGCTGAGAAATTTGACACATTCTCAGGTGTAGCTGCCTGCCATTGAGTTTTTTTATAATATTGTAAGTGACGAACCGAGTCAAGGGCATGCAAAGGCCAAGCTACGTTGCTCGTCAACCAATTCGCTTTTTTATCGAAAAGGCGAATGGAAGCATTTGAAGCGTCAGCTATAACCCGCTGCGCATTCTTGCTTTGCTTCACCATGAATTCCATATTCGACTGTCCAGAGCACAGCCACACTTCACCCACTGCCACCTGCTTGAAAATCCTCTTTTCCTCTTTCGTGCCAATCTCGAGCTGGTAATCAACTCCAGCTTTCAAAGGAGCTAAACACACCATCCATTTGCCTTGATTGTCGGCTAAAGCACTTTTCTTCTGTCCTCCTATCCGAACCGTAACTTTAGAACCTGTATTGGCAATTCCTTGAATTTCAAGGGGAACATCGCGTTGCAACACCATATAATCTGTATATAGTTCAGAGAGCTGCAAGCCACCATAATCGCCCGTAATAGCTGAATAAGCAACCTGAGCCATTATTTCAGCACCTTCTTCATTGGGATGTACCGCATCAGGAAACAAACCGGGATAAGGATACAAAGGAGAATGGAAATCAATCAATTCAGCTCCAGACAATTTAGCAACCGCTTCAATAGCCTCTTGAATTTGTTCATGCCATTGGCTGGTACCCGAAATAAATCGGGGATGAATATGGGTAATGGGAGTCATGCGAGCCACCAAGCAACGAACCTTCGGATTTATTTCACGAAACGACTGGATCAGGTTTAGATAGTCACGTACAAATTCATCTCCATAATGAGGCCAATCACGTGGATCAGTATCGTTGATTCCCAAATGAATGAGAACAATATCAGCATGGAAAGCTTTGGCCTCTTCATATTCCGGTTGCTGGATATAGGGACGATGTCCTTGAGAAAGCAAAGTAGCTCCCGGACGTCCAAAATTCCCCACCACATAATCCTCTCCCAACATCTGTTGGAGCTTAGAAGGATAAGAATCGTGAATTCGGTCCTTTATCCCTATTCCATACGTAATGCTATTGCCTACACAGGCCACTTTGGCCGTCACCTTGCCGACAGAGGCAGCAAGCCCGAGAGAAGTCGACAGACCCAACCACAAAAGAAACAAGAAAACAATTCGTTTTTTACTCATAAATATCGTATTCATAGATTAACACACGTTCGTTACTGTCATAGACGACCCAACAAGCCGCCTATCATGCAGTTATAGCTAAAACAAGTTTACGAACAGACAAAGATATAAAAATCAAATGGAATAAACGGACCCATTCGCTGATAAAACGCTTCTCTCAAACATTTGAAACTCCCAGAAGAATCTAACGGTCAATTCCATCTCTTGACAAAACTCCCTGCTGATAGTAATGCTTCACTTCCTTCATCTCAGTCACCAGATCAGCAGCTTCCACCAACTCCTGTGGAGCATACCGTCCCGTAATCACGACCTCGACTTTCGGATTTCGTTCACGGAGAACGGCAAGCACCTCCTCTACCTGAAGCAGTTGGAAATGCAAAGCAATATTCAGTTCATCCAGAATCACGACATCATACATACCAGACTTCAAGATTTCAGCACAATGTTTCAACCCTTCATGAGCCATCCGGACATCCTCCTCAGCGGGGTTCCGGTCAATGAAGCATCCCCTGCCCAATTGTTCTATCCGTATCTTGCTGAAAATGCCTTCCATCTTCGTTTCATGGTATTTCATCGACTTTACAAACTGCCCCACATAGACACTCTTGCCGGCACACAAAGCCCGTACCGCCAGTCCGAAAGCAGCGGTCGTCTTCCCTTTTCCGTTGCCTGTATATACCTGAATATAGCCTCTTTTTTCCATGCTCCAAAGATAAGACAAATAAGCAAGGATCGGTTGTATATAAAGACCGAATTTATCAGAAACCCATGTCCAAGCAACCGAAACGCGACTGTTTATCATGCAACTATATTCCTATTTCTTCTTTTCTTTTCATTTTAATGTATTATCTTTGTACACCAGAATAAAATTAAAAATCAAGACAATACAATGAGTATTTTTTCAAAGCTCTTCGGCAAAAAGAACGCCGAAAATACAGAAGAATCTGTACGTGTAGGTGGCATGGAAGATTTCATGACACTGATTCGTGTTTATTACCAAGCAGTGATGGCTTCCCAATTAGGCATCAGCAACATCAACTTCCTGCCGGATATGGCCGTTTTCAAACGTACATTAAAGGTTCCTACCCAAAACAATAAATTAGGTATCGCAGAAAGATCTCGCTGCAAGAAAATGTTAGTCGATATTTATGGAATGGAAGACATCTTCTTTAAAGAAATCGACGCTTCAATCAAGAAGAACTGTAAAAATGTAAACGATGTCAAGAATTACCTTTATATGTTCCAAGGATTCAGCCAGGATTTGATGATGGTAATCGGCAACCTCATGCAGTGGAAATTCCGTATGCCGGGTACCTTCAAGAAACTGCTCCGCGGCATGACTGAAAAAGCCATCAACGACATCATGAATAAGAATGACTGGAAAGACGACAGTGTACGCAAGACTTGCAACAACATCCGCCAGTACAAACATGCATTAGGTTATTCAGAGGCATGGATGACTGAATACGTATTCAACATCGTATTATTGGCTAAAAAAGAACCTAAACCAAAAGAATAACCCATTTAGGGTGAACCGGACGGCTTCCAAGCCTCTCTAAAATCATTCACGAGCGTAAAGTCTTTCTTTCAGACCCGTCTGTCAAGGAAATACCTTACGCTTTTTATTTACCATCCAAACTTGTACTTATGCAACTCAATCCGTCTTCTCCTCTTGTAGAGAATCATCCGTTGGAACCGTTTCTCCCTGCTCATGCCGTACTGCTGATGTTGGGCAGCTTTCCCCCACAGAAAAAGCGATGGAGCATGGATTTTTTCTACCCCAACCTTCAAAATGATATGTGGCGTATCTTCGGCCATATTTTCTTTCAAGATAAAACACACTTTCTTATGCCCGATCAAAAGGCTTTCGACAAGGAACGTATCATCGATTTCCTGCAACAAAAAGGAATTGCCCTTTATGATACAGCTTCAGCTGTCAGAAGACTTCAGGACAACGCTTCCGACAAATTTCTAGAAGTAGTTGAGCCTACCGACGTGGGATTACTGCTGAAACAACTTCCCAAATGCCATGCCATCGTGACTACCGGACAAAAAGCAACGGATACCTTGAAGGATTTATTTCAAGTAAAAGAGCCCCCTGTAGGAGGAAAAAGTTCCTTCGAATTTGAAGACCGCAAACTATTCCTCTACAGAATGCCATCCTCCAGTCGTGCTTATCCCTTAAAGCTCGAAAAAAAAGCTGAACATTATGCTCTCATGTTCAAGGATTTAGGAATTATTTGATAAAATTATTGAAAAAAACTTTTTCATTTGTTTGCAGAATCGAAAAAATCACCTACCTTTGCAATCGCAAACACGGGAATAGCTCAGTTGGTAGAGCACTGGTCTCCAAAACCAGGTGTCGGGAGTTCGAGCCTCTCTTCCCGTGCAGATTCAAAGCTGTAACTTTCGTTACAGCTTTTTTTGTTTTCCCCTCCTATCCTGAGAACTCTACAAACGGATCAATGTAAAATTCTGAGGGATCTTCATTTCAAGCATAAATTTTAGCTAGCC